>NZ_JZIR02000017.1:0-169907 GCF_000961955.2 Hymenobacter sp. AT01-02 | reverse complement strand
TGCCCCCGACAGCTTAGGGCTAGCCCTAACGCACCACTGGATGGTAGGCGACTCCACGCTTATCAACGAGGCTTTTTTCAACCGGGCTACCCCCGTTCAGTTGCCTTACTTTGTAGAGCACACGGCACTGCCCAAGCTGCGTAACCTGCTACTGCAACTCGGGCGCGACTATTTTCCGTTGTTGCTGCTGTTGGTGGGTACCTGCCTGGTTGCGTGGCGGAGTGGGCAGCCGTGGGGGGTATTTTGGGGAGTACAGCTGGCGTTTGCAATTGTTGTAGTAGGCCTGGGGGTAGGGCTGAAGCTGCCGCCCCGCCTCGCCCTCCCCGTGCTGGATTTCTGGGTTCTCGGCAACCTTATCTTCTGCCTGCAGCCCGCCGCCCGCTTTCCGTTACGGTCGGCACTGCTGTTGTTGGTGCTGCTATTGGTAGCTGCCATACCTTACGCGTACAAAACCAGCCACCGGCGGGTGGTGCTCAGCGCTGAAAGAAGCCGCAACCATGAGCGGCAGCGCCTACTTTTTGGTAAAGTGCGAGGAGGCATCTTGGTGTCAGATATCGTTGAGGAAACGTATAAATCGGCCTCGCCTTTCCAGGAGCATCTAGTGCCAACTCAGGGCCATTTGTTAGGAATAGCCGGCTGGCCCACCCTCGATCCGTCGCAGCCCGTGCTTCGCCACGCCCTCACGGACACGCGTGACTTTACTACTAGTATGCGCCGTTTGGCAGAGCAACCCCACGTAGCTTGGGTTCTTTCGCCGGAGGGGGCAGCGCTACTTAACCGTCAGCTAGCTCTACGGCGCCAAACTCAGCAGCCCCACGTGCGGTTGCAACGCGCCCCTGAAGTCGGCCCGCAGGCGTATAAAGCTTGGGTAGAAGACGTGAAATAGCTCCTAAGGCCAAAATTTTATAGGGGGGTATTGGGACTTATTTCGCGGAATGCGGGGTAGTGAATACATACATTTGAGCCAGAATTCTCCTTTTTCCCTACTCCGCACCGCCATGATTGCAAGTGTCACCTCCCGTGCAGAAGTTCTCCAGCATATGGAGTCTTTTGTGAAAGAAAACATTGGGACCTTTCTAAAAAGCGTGGAAGGCAGCTGGCAACCATCTGACTTTCTGCCCGATTCCCGTGTCGATACGTTTTTTGATGAGGTGAAAATCCTGCGTGAGCGCGCCAATGAGCTCAGCTACGATTTGCTGGCCGTCCTCATTGGCGATACGATTACGGAGGAGGCTCTGCCCAACTATGAAGCTTGGTTTCACGAACTCGATGACCTGAATCGGGACCGTGACAACGGCTGGGCGCAGTGGATTCGGGGCTGGTCGGCCGAAGAAAACCGCCACGGCGACTTGCTCAACCGGTACCTCTACCTCTCGGGCCGCGTAAACATGCGCGAGTTTGAGGTGAGCACTCAATATCTCATTGCCGACGGTTTTGATCTGGGTACCGCTCACGACCCTTACCGCGCATTCGTGTACACGAGCTACCAGGAAATGGCTACCAACCTCTCGCACCGCCGGGTAGGTACACTGGCCCGGAAAGCCGGGGAAGATCAGCTGTCGAAAATTTGCGGTATGATTGCCGGCGACGAAACCCGCCATGCTCGTGTCTACAAGACGTTCGTTGAGAAAATCTTTGAAGTAGACCCTTCAGAAATGATGTTGGCCTTCGAGGACATGATGCGCAAGAAAATCGTGATGCCCGCTCACTACATGCGTGAGCTAGGCGTAGAGATGGGCAAAACATTTGGCCACTTCACCGATGCCGCCCAGCGCTTGGGAGTATACACCAGCCAAGACTACACCGATATTCTGGAAACGCTGATTAAGGACTGGAAGATCGAGCAGATTACGGGCCTGAACGGCGCCGCCGAAAAAGCCCGCGACTACATTACGGCCTTACCAAACCGCTTGCGCCGCGTAGCCGACCGGATGCCGGTGCCCAAGCTGGAATACAAGTTCAAGTGGATTGAGTAGATAGCTACCAATCCAGGAGGTTATACCAAATAAAAGCCCCCGCACCGTAAGGAGCGGGGGCTTTTGTGTAAGCTACAGCAGTGATATTGGGTAATGGAGTTACTAGTTAGGGCTATCGGTAGAACGGCTCATTACTAGCTTGCCACTAGGATCAAGCGTGTACTCTACGGTACGGTTGCCCGCGGGAGTGGTAGCATTTTCAGCCGGCGTTACGGGGAACGTACGGGTAAGCGTATTGCCGCTGATCTGGTACGTGTCTTGGCCGCTGTAACCAGCACCTGCCGCCCCAGCCGGTGTACCAGGGTTAGTGATGGGGGTGTAGCCCCGCTCGCCAAACTCGTAGGCGTACAGGCCGCCGTTGGTGTTCTTGTTGTCCGTGAAGATATAGAGCTCAGGCTTGCCGTTGCCGTTCAAATCACCAGAGGCTACGTTGGTAACGGCACCCATAATGTCAACCCGTAGTGGGTCGATAGTTTGGGCAGCGCCGCGGTAAGAACGAATGCTAACTATCCGCTGAGGCTGTGAACCAAAGGTCTTAACCGCGAACCGATAGTTGCCTTGCGTTACTTCCCGGTCAAAGCTTACATCTGAAGCCTCGACGGTAGGCGACGACACATTATCGGCGGAAGAAGATTCGCTGGCTACGGGACGCGTAGTGTCGCAGGCAGACAGCGCTGCAATCATGCCGGAAGCAAGCAGGAGACGGTGAAGCTGAGAAGTAAGCATATAGAAAAGGGGAAATTTTAGGAAGGGCCGAGGTAAGACTACACGGGGTTGTACATACTACGAAGTCCCGGGAGAGAGACTAGCTGTAGGTAACGCAAGTAACAGAATTGAGTTGTATTTTTCCTGTTACATATTGATTAATATACCTGAATGGATATTGTAACCCATCTGCGTGCAAAAGATTCCGGAGAAGGCCCTTGGTAGCTCAGGAACGCGTAGTAGTCTTAGTAGCTGGTACTTGCTGAAACCCGCGGGCGCGGGTGGGCAGGGTATATCGAACGGTACGCCGTCCACCCGAAGGGCAGCAGTTGGCATCAGCTGGACGGTACACCGGAAACGAGCGAAGGAGCTCCTTGCCCTCAATACGGAAGGTGTCCTGGCCCTGGTACCCCTGAGCGGCCGGATCGGGTAGCTCAGGCAGTGCGGGCAAGCGGTTCATGCCTTGTTCGGCGTACCAATACCCGTACACCGACCCATAGGAACCACTGCCGGCGCTACGCACAAAAACCAACAGCTCGGGGTTAGTTTGGCCGCTGAGGGAAGCCAGGGCAGCGTCCTGCACTTCTCCATCAAGGGTGTCGCGCAGCGTACCTATTTCCTGCCCGTTTAGCAAAGTGCGCACGGTAAGCAACCGCAGGCTGCCCTCACCAATGGTGCGCACTTGGTATTGAGTGGGCCCCTGGGTGAAGCTGCGGCGGAAGCTGGTGACCGTGTCTACCTGCCCCGACTCGGCGCTGCGTAGTGCCACGGAGGGAGACGATGTTACGATGGTGTCGCGAGTAGTGTCGCAGGCAGCCAGGGCTAGCAGAACAGTAGCTGCAGCCGGAAAGCGGAAAGAAGCGGGTATCATGTAGAAAGAAGCGTATGCGCTAGTATACGCAAATAACCGCTCTGTAGCCGCCTACGGCACAATTTGTACGCCTTTCCAGAAAGCCACGCGGCCTTTGATTTGCTGAGCAGCTTCCTTTGGCTCGGGGTAAAACCACGCGGCATCTTTGTTCAGCTCGCCATTTACGCGCAAGGAGTAGTAGCTGGCGCGGCCTTTCCAGGGGCAGGTGGTACCTGCAATGCTGTCCTCGAAGTATTCGTGCTTAATAGCATCGGCCGGAAAATAGTGGTTGTTTTCTACTACCACGGTATCATTGCTCTCAGCCACGACAGTGTTGTTCCAGATAGCTTTCATTGGGGGAGGTAAGGTTGAGGTTAGAGAATAACAGCCCAGCAGCCAAAAAGTGAAAACAACTTATCTTAGGTAGACAGTCGCACAATTACCGCCGTGGGCCCGGCGGAAAACGAACATTGCCCGGCTGCTCGTTGTTCTGGTAACTCATTCCCCTTGATTTATGTCCGCAGGCTTTCGTTTTCGGGACTTTACGCCCGAGGAGTCGACCGAGAAAGGCTTCGACTCCCTTTTTAAGATATTCATGCAGCTCGTCACCATCACCAGCGGCGACGTGAGTGAGGCTCTTTCGTGGCTAAACGAGCTAGATAAGCAGCACGGCCTTACGGATAATGAGTACGGCATGGGCGACTTCATTGAAGACCTGAAGAAGAAAGGGTATATCGATGAAGACCCGCAGGAGCCGGGTGCATTCAATATCACGGCCAAAAGCGAGCAGAACATTCGCCGCTCGGCGCTGGAAGAAATCTTTGGCAAGCTGAAGAAGTCGGGCCAGGGCAATCACCGCACTCCCCACACCGGCCAGGGCGACGAGCTGAGCACCGACATGCGGGAATTCCGCTTCGGCGACTCCCTGGACCAAATTCAGATGACGGAGTCTATTCGCAACGCCCAGCTCAACCACGGCATGGAGGGCGACAGCTTCATCCTGACGGAGGGAGACCTGGAAGTACGCGAAAATGAACATAAGTCGCAGACCAGCACGGTGCTGATGATCGACATTTCGCACTCCATGATTCTGTACGGCGAGGACCGCATTACGCCGGCCAAAAAAGTTGCCATGGCCCTGTCGGAGCTAGTGAAGCAGAAGTACCCCAAGGACTTCCTCGACGTTATCGTATTTGGTAACGACGCTTGGCAGATCGAGGTTAAAGAGCTGCCTTACCTGCAGGTAGGGCCCTACCATACCAATACGGTGGCTGGTTTGGAACTGGCCCTAGATCTGCTCCGCAAGCGCAAGACGCCCAACAAGCAGATTTTTATGATTACGGATGGTAAGCCTACTTGCTTGAAAGAAGGCAACGGGTATTATAAAAATAGCTTTGGCCTCGACCGCAAAGTTGTCAACAAGACGCTGAACTTAGCGGCAGCGGCCCGCCGGCTTAAGGTGCCCATCACTACCTTCATGATTGCCTCCGACCCGTACTTGCAGCAGTTTGTGGAAGAATTTACGGAAGTAAACCAAGGCAAAGCCTACTACAGCGGTCTGAAAGGACTAGGCCACTTGATCTTCGAGGACTACAAGCGCAACCGCCGCAAGTCGGTGTAGAGTCGGCAGTCGGAAACGATAGCTGCATTATAAAAGCCGAGCCGCCAGGGTATGACTACCTTGGTAGCTCGGCTTTTATAATGCCCCGTCTGCGTTCAGGCTGCTTAGTTGGGCGTAAGCGAGTAATGTTCTAGCAGCACCGTATTGGCCGCTCGTTGGTACCAATCGTTGTACACCAACTCAAGCGCGTCTACCTCAAATAAGCCAATAGGCACGGACCGGTAGTTCTGAAGGGCAGTAACAAGGCCCTCTGGCTGGGGGAGCGGCGCTATGAAGCGAACAACAGTAGAGTGCGCCGTTTGGATAGTGTAGCGCTGGTCAATGGATTGTTGTAAGCCAGAGCTAAGAAAGGCCATCCGAATCTTGCTACGCAGTTTTTCCAGGCTGTCATCTTCCAGAAACCCTTGGACTATGATGCCCCCCGGCGATGCTGTAAGCCCCGTGTAGCGAACGGTAAACGGGCGGGCCTTACGCAGAACGGTGCGCACTAAGTCCTGGTAGGCCGGTGGGTCAACCTGCGACAGAGTAAACCCGCTGTGACAGGAGATGATGGACAGAATGGTGAGGTGGATGTCAGAAGCAGGGTAGTAGTACTGAGTAGGGTCTAGCTTCTGAAAATCAGCTAAAACGCGCTCAATGGTAGCGAGGATATGCCCCGGCGGACGAGCCAATAACGTAATGCCCCGGCGGGTGTCCTCCCCTGAAGTAAGTAACGGGTCGAGCTCCGCCTTGCCTTGCATGAAATGAGAAAAGGCAGTTGTGCGCATTGCATCATAATGGTCTTGTAGGCTCATGCGGGTAATAAATGAGAGGGACAACAGTAGCCGGCTTACTATTGCCAGCGGCTGAAGCTTGCAGCGTACTTTTAAAGCCTCCTTACTTCATAGCCTTTTTCGCTTTGCGGAAAGATTAGCCGGCCGCAAGTTGTGAACTACGCGCCGTATTGAAGCAACCGCGTGGGGCAGACAGATACCAAACTGCCCACGCCCGGCATCAACAACCTTAATCTTTCCTGTAGCATACTTTATTTTGCCCGAACCAACCGCCCGGCTTACTAGTTATACTACTAATCCGGCGGCCTGAACCAGACTGCTACTAGCCCGGATACGTAGGCAAGCCGGTAATCCACTCCCCGTATGACTCAACCTGACATCCGCACCCTCGGTGCCCTGAAGCAATCCGGCTATCAGCCTCGCTCCGTGAAGCAGGAGCTGCGCGACAATTTGATTAAGAAGCTTCAAAGCAAAGAAGATGTGTTTCCTGGCATTTATGGCTACGAGGAAACCGTTATTCCAGAATTGCAGCGGGCCATTTTGGCCGGTCACCATATTAACCTACTCGGCTTGCGTGGCCAAGCTAAAACGCGCATTGCCCGCTTGTTGGTAAGCCTGCTAGACGAGTACGTGCCCGTGGTAGCCGGCTCGGAGCTGAACGATGACCCTATGCAGCCCTTGTCGGTATTTGCGCGTAACCTCGTGGCCGAGCAGGGTGATGACACTCCCATTACTTGGTTGCACCGCGACGACCGCTACACTGAAAAGCTGGCAACTCCCGACGTGTCGGTGGCCGACTTGATTGGTGATGCTGACCCCATTAAGGCTGCTACCTTGAAGCTGCCGTATTCAGATGAGCGCGTAATTCACTTTGGCTTGATTCCGAGAGCCCACCGGGGCATCTTTGTAATCAACGAGCTACCCGACTTGCAGGCCCGTATTCAGGTATCATTGTTTAATATCCTGCAGGAAGGCGACATCCAGATTCGTGGTTTCAAGGTGCGTTTGCCCCTCGATATCCAGTTCGTCTTCACGGCTAACCCCGAAGACTACACCAACCGTGGTTCCATTGTAACGCCACTGAAGGACCGGATTGACGCTCAGATTATCACGCACTATCCTAAGAGCATTGAAATCGGGAAGCGCATCACCAAACAAGAGGCGCGCATCCGGGAGGAGCAGCGCGGCTTGGTGACCACCAACGAGGTAGTACACGACTTGGTAGAACAAGTGGCTATTGAGGCCCGCGGCTCTGAGTTCGTTGATGCGAAGTCGGGCGTGTCGGCTCGTCTCACTATTTCAGCCTACGAGCAAGTTATTGCTGCTGCTGAGCGCCGAGCTCTCATCAATGGCGAAAAACAGACTTACGTGCGCATTGCTGACTTCTTGGGCGCTGTACCGGCCGTAACGGGCAAGGTGGAGCTAGTGTACGAAGGTGAGCAAGAAGGCGCGGGTATTGTGGCCGAGAAGCTGATGGGCAAGGCTCTGCGCACCCAGTTCCTGAGCTACTTCCCCGACCCCGAGAAAACCAAAAAGCAGCGCGACAAGCCCAATCCGTACAAACCCGTACAGGATTGGTTTGGGTCGCGCACCATCGACCTGCTGCACGATGCTTCCGATGATGACTACCGCAAGGTGCTGGACGTAGTGCCTGGTTTGCAGGATTTGGTGAAGCAGAGCGTACCCGGCGAGTTAAGCAAGGACAACATGCACTTCTGGATGGAGTTTGCTTTGCACGGTATGGCCGAGCATAGCCTGATTTCTCGCAACCGCCTCACGGCTGGAGCCCAGTTCAAGGACTTGCTGTCGTCGATGTTCACCATGCCAAACTTTGGCGATGACGACGATGACGACGAGTACCAATCGTCGCGCAAGCGTAAGCGCAAATAAGCACTACGAAGGCTCGACTCACTACCATAAAACAGCCGCTCCTACCAGGAGCGGCTGTTTTGTTTCCAATTCATATGGCGTTGCTTACTAGTTCTCTACAACAGCAGCACAGCCAGGTATAAAACGATAAGAATACGTGCAGCTAATAATTGGATAAAGTAATACCATGGCCCGTCCGTGTTAGTGGGCCAAACGTCGGTTTATATAGGAGCGTGCGCGAAGGCCTTACAGCCGTTGCACTTCAAGGCGGCTAAGGAAGCGTCTAGCGCCCCGGCGAGGGCGCTAGACGCTTTCTGCTGGCAGAAAGGACAGGCGTGCATATCGCCATCGGTGTCCACGTACAAGAACCGGTCGGCGGCTCCGCTGCAGCCCATGCGCCGCTGGTGGTAACCGTAGTAGTGCACAATTGGCCAATCCAGATAGTCCTTGCTATAGTTAAGCTTTAGGTAGAACTCTTCCAATAGTTCTAGTTCAGCAGCGCCTAGGTCTACCACCTGCCCGGCGTAGTGACCTACGGCCCGGGGCTCCAGTATGTGTATAAACGTGACACCCAGTTGCTTGGCTAAGCGGGCGTAGGCCATAAGATTTTCGGGGGTAGTAAACTCACGGGTGGCGCACACCGTGAGGGCCACTACCAACCCAGCTTCGTGGGCGTACTGCGTAGCGTTTATGGCATGTTGGTACGCGTCTGGCGAGCCCCGGAAGGCATTGTGCTGAGCAGGGTCGTGATGGTCTAGGCTGATGGATACGCCGGTTAGGCCAGCATGCTTGAGTAGCTGCGCATTTTTGCGGGTAAAATGAAAGCCCGAGGTGAACACCCAAAAATCGGTACCGGGCTGGGCGGTGCGTAGCACATCCAGGATATCGTGCACGCGTAGCATGGGCTCTCCGCCGCTAAATAAGATTTGGGTAACGTGGCGGCTCTGAAACTCGGCTACCATGCGGCGTAAGTCGGGCAGGGTGAGCTTTTCGCGTTGGTTGAGCGCATCCCACTCAAAGCAGTGGGCGCAGGCAAGTGGACACTTCTTGGTAATAGCCAGAAACACCATTTGCAAGGAATGGGCGTCGGGCCGGAAGGGTGTTAGGCGGTGTAGGGTAGTAGCTACGTAGCGTGCGTGGGCCACCGAAGGCCAGCCCGGCGTCTGAAACTCGCGGTAATACCGCCCGGCTACGTGCGCCACCTTTTGCACCCGTAAATTGCCATAGTACGCTTGCCGCAGCACCTGCACTTCGGCTCCAGCCTGCCGAATGCGGCTGGGGCTGCGCAAGTAGTGTAAAGTCAGGCCAGTCTCAACGAGCGTTAGGCAGCGGTTGAGTACATCGCGCCGTAGCCCCGATGCTACCATGGTAGGCGACAAGGTAGGCACCGTTACGGGGCCCGATGCTTTGGTGGTAGCCGGTGCAGGATGGTCTAAGTAAGGTAGGTCGGGTAGGATAGTAGCTTGCATAACGTTAGTGAGTAGCGGCTGCTAGGTGTAGCTCCTGATATGACTGGTGGTACTTGTCTTTAGAAAACGTGATAAACCGTCCTGGCTTGCGGAAAGAGTACAGCTCTGTCAGGTTGGGTAGGCCTTCGTAGTTGCGGATGTGCTCGTAGTAGCCACGCGTATGCAGGAAAGCAGTAGTACCATGTGGTCTGGCGTAGGCGTGCTGGCCGTACGGTAGCGCAGGGCCACCTCGGTGCCCGGATGGGTTTGGGCGAGGTAGTGGCTATCGGTGGTGGCGAGGGCCGTGCGCTGGTCACGGCCCTGCTCATCGCGGGCGCTGTGCGGCGTCAGCTTCTCGATGTGCACGGGCGCATCGGCGCTGAAATCAACGGCTGCATAGTCTACCTCCCAAAACATGAAGCCCGTTTCCAGCTTCAAGCGAATAGGGCCGGAAGACGTAGTGCCCGGCACCGTGAACGGGACTACTAGGTCGCGCGACGCCAGGGGGCCTACCGTCTGGATTTGCTCGACGAGTTGCCAACCCTGCGTCGTTTCTATGGATACTCGCAACGGAACGCCCTGTTGCTCCGACCACTCCCGTAGCTCCCGCGCTGGTACGTTGTGCTGGGTGCTGGCCCACTGGCCGTAGTACGACCCGAATTTCTTTGTGAACTCGCCGTAGAGGTAATCCAGCCACAAGGAGTTTTGGGCGTGTAGTACCAACTTGCCAGCCTAGCCTGCGTGGGGTTCGGAAAGGTAAGCACCACGCTGTTGGGAGCAGTGCCAGGCGTTTCGTCGTTGAAGAGTAGCGCGCTCTTGTCGCGCGTTGCGAGGTGGGTGGTGTAGTTGGTGCCAGCGTCGGAAGTTGCTTGCACGGCGGCCATTGGGCGCCCAATGGTGTGCATATTACCCTGGCTGTCTATCAACACGGACGTAGCCGCCGGATGATGCACCAACCACAGCTCTGCCACGTTGGTATACTGCCGCTCCCGCAGTTCGTTCGTGATTTTGAGCTGATAGTCCTGCCCCTGGGCCTGCAGGTTGGGTAGGGGCATGTAATCGTCGCGCTCAGCAGGTGCGAAGATGGCACCCCCGTATGCTTCGCCCACAAACTGGTAATTCGCCCCATCGTAAGCATACACGAAAGGACAAGAACTCTTGGTGAGCAGTACGATGATGCCTAGGATAACATAGGCCCCGCCTACAACTCCAGCGCCGACAAGCACATGAGAAAAAATGGTTTTGCCCGTATCCCGCTCTATCACCTCCAAGCGCTGCATGTCCGCTAGCGGAATACTAACCTGGGAGCCCGTGAACGTATGCGAATCAGTAAGGTAGAGATGAACGAGATTCAGGGCCGTATGCTTGTCACGACGCTTGTAGCGCAATCCCTGACCTATAATGGGAGTAGCATACTGGCGCAATTCCAATGTTAGGTCGGCTTTTTGTCCTTGTAGAGCCTCGCCGCTCAACTGCGGATTTTGAAGCTGCCACACGCTATTGCCTTGGTGCACTAGGAATAACTTAGACGAGGCCAAGCTAGCTACCCCAGCGGGGTCAGCTGTTTGCTGCTGGGGCCAGTAGTAATTGCAGCCGGAAGCCAGCACCATGTGGATCACAAGCGTCACCCCACTCAGCAAGGAAGCAGGTAGGCGCCGTCGGAATGCTGCAAGCACTCCTGGGCGTGTAGTACAGGACGTTTCCATACAGAATAGGATAATCTTACGTGTACTAATGGAGGCAGGCGCAGCGCCCTACAGTAGCAGGTGGCTTTGTTGCTCCGAACGTACTTAGCCCCCGTGCCGCAGCAAAACCAACTGCCTTGCTGTCAAGACTTTCTGCATATCTATGTGATTATATATAGTATTGACTACAAACGTATTGCAACAATTTATTCTGACTTTGTAGAAGTGTTTACAGTTCTGAGCTACACCTAAGTGAGGTTGAATAACCAGCTTAAACGCACAAAAGCCCACCGGAAAATCCGGCGGGCTTTTGTAAACTCAGTACTACTAGAAGAGAAGCTAACCTTACGCCTCTTCAGTTACTACAATCTTTTGAATCTCGTCGTTGGCGCGAATCTGGTCGATAACGTCCAGGCCTTCTACCACTTTACCAAATACGGTGTGGTTGCGGTCGAGGTGAGCCGTATTCTGACGGTCGTGCACAATGAAGAACTGCGAGCCCCCCGTGTTGCGGCCAGCATGAGCCATGCTTAGGGCGCCGCGTTCGTGGTACTGATGGTCGCCGCTCAACTCGCAGTCGATTTTGTAGCCGGGGCCGCCAGTGCCAGGAGCACCTTTGGCTCCCTCGCGGGTGTTAGGGCAGCCGCCCTGAATTACGAAGTTTGGAATTACACGGTGAAACTTCAGGCCGTCGTAGAAACCTTTCTTCGCAAGGTCAGTGAAGTTTTTAACAGTGTTCGGAGCGTCCTTTTCGTAGAACTCCACTTTCATTACACCTTTTGCGGTGTGGATTTCGGCAGTTTTCATCGGGGTGAAAAATGGGTGGTACGGGCGAGTATACGGCAAGTGCCGCCCAGCGGGTGCCGCTGGAGGCGCAAAGGTAGCCAAATTACGTCCTGTCCTACATCCAGTAGATGAGCTACTCTCGTATCTGTACTACCGTAGCACTTACAGAATTACTTTCTTGCACTATTCTCTACCAAAACTCCTAACTGCTTCAATGAAGAAGAACCTGAGCGCTGCTTTCTTGGCTTTGTTGTCAGCTGGCATTGTTACCACTGGCTTAACCAGCTGCGGCGAAAACTCGACCACCGAAACTGCTACTGTTACCACCGAAACGACCACTCCCACCGTGGATTCTGCGGCCATGATGTCGGACTCCGCTCGGATGGGTAAGCCGAAAGGTGTATTGGTGGACGGTGTGGCGATGACGCCCGACAAAACAATCGTGCAAAATGCGGTGCAGGCCAGCAGCGTGACTACGCTAGTGAAAGCCGTGAAAGCGGCTGAGCTTGACGGCACACTCAGCGGCCCCGGCCCATTCACAGTTTTTGCGCCTACTAACGCTGCCTTCGATAAGCTGCCCACGGGAGCCCTAGCTGGCCTGATGAAGCCTGAAAGCAAGGAAAATCTCAAAGGCGTGCTTACCTACCACGTAATCCAGGGCCGGTTGCTAGCCGCCGACCTTAAAGATGGGCAGCAACTGACGACCGTGAACGGCGAAAAAATAAAGATATCTGTGCAGGGCGGCAAGGTGATGATCAGCAATGGCAAGGACGCTCCCGCAACCGTGCAAATAGCGGATGTGGTGTCTAGCAACGGTGTCACACACGTGATTGATGGGGTGCTGCTGCCCCCCATGTAACCCCTTTTGATTTCCTGATTGGTTGAAAAGGCCCGGCTGCTTCAGTCGGGCTTTTTTGCGTGCTCCAAAAAGCAAAGTGCCCGGAAGGAAAAGGACATAGCTCGTTTTCCTTCCGGGCAGCTATCTACTTAGCTGTACGCTACAAACCGGCATTCTCGGCGGCCCGCTCCGCAAAACCAGCCCAGTCATTCTGCTCGCCCTTGGCTACGCTAATGGAGAGGTTGTCATGAATGATGTTGGCAAAGGGCATAGGAGCTACGTATGTGCGCGACTCGTCCAACACCAAGCGCAAATCTTTGCGAATGATGGCCGGAGCTGCGCCAACGGGTTCGTACCGACGGTCGGCCACCAGCTTGCCGTAGTTTTTGTAGATGGGGATGTTGAACAGCGTGTTCGTGAAGAACTCGTACACCTGCTGTCGATCAAGGCCACTTTTTTGCGCCAGGGTAAAAGCCTCGGCCATGGCCTCAATGGCCGCGCCCAGCATAAAGTTGCCGCAGAGCTTTACCGTGCTGGCTGCGCCGGGGTCGTCCCCGAACTCATACGTACCCTGACCAACTGCCTCCAAAAGGGGAAGCAGTTGCTGCCGGGCAGAAGCGGGGCCGGCGGCAGCCAGCCACAACTTGCCAGCGGCAGCCACGTCGGGCTTACCAAACACGGGCGTTGAGACTAGAAACGTGCCGTGTTGGGCGTGTGCTTCTGCCAAGCGGCGGTTCGTATCGGGAGCCACGGTGCTGCACGATGCATGAACGGCACCAGGCTTCATGGCCGGTAAGAAGCCTTCAGGGCCTGTGCACAAGCTT
Organism: Hymenobacter sp. AT01-02; assembly: GCF_000961955.2. Taxonomy (NCBI): domain Bacteria; kingdom Pseudomonadati; phylum Bacteroidota; class Cytophagia; order Cytophagales; family Hymenobacteraceae; genus Hymenobacter; species Hymenobacter sp. AT01-02. Next base: position 156,532 of record NZ_JZIR02000017.1, on the reverse strand, counting down.
TCAAGGGCGGCATCATCGGTTACCATCGTAAACACGAAATCGGCGTTCTGTACGGCTTCCGTGGGTGTAGCTGCTACGGTAGCGCCCTGGGCTTGCAGGCCAGCAGCTTTGCTAGCAGTGCGATTATATACCGTGAGCGAATGCCCGGCTTTGAGCAGGTTGGCGGCCATGGCCTCGCCCATATTTCCAAGGCCGAGGAAGGCAATGCGGTGCGACATGGAAGAAAAATTAGATGCCAAAGAAGAGTGTAGTAGGTGGCGGCCAGAGTTCAAAGAACCCAGGCCCCGGGACATGATGGTTTACCGAGTAACTATCAAGCCTGAAAAAAGTCTGCTACCCAAAGCAATACGATGTTTTGAGCACGCGAATAGGCTATTTCCGGTTATCATCGCCTTCCAGCATGCTTACGTAGCTGTCGTAGCGAGGGAGGGCAATTTTACCTTTATCTACGGCTTCACGCACGGCGCAACCAGGTTCGTGGGTGTGCTGGCAGTTGTGGTAGCGGCACTGATTCAGCAAGGCCCGCATTTCGGGGAAATAGTGCGCCAGTTCCCCGGGTTTCATATCCACGAGGCCCAATTCCTTGATGCCTGGCGTGTCAATGAGGTAGGTGCCGGGCCGTACTTCCAGCATTTCGGCAAACGTAGTGGTGTGCACGCCCTTGTCGGAAAACTCGCTGATTTCAGCCGTCTTCAAATCCAAATCCGGTACTAGCACATTAATCAACGTGCTCTTGCCAACCCCAGAGTGGCCCGACAGTAGGGATACTTTGCCATCTAGCAAGGCATCAATGGCCGGTACACCCTCGCCGGAATGGGCCGAGCAGCGTAGCCCGGGGTAGCCCACGCGCTGGTACATCTTCAGGACTTGCTCTTGGTAGTCGGCTAAGTCCTCGTCGTACAGGTCGGTTTTGTTGAACAAGAGCGTAACGGGGATGTGGTACGCTTCGGCCGTAACCAGAAATCGGTCGATGAATCCGAACGAAGTAGCGGGTGAAGCTAGCGTCACAACCAGCAGGGCTTGGTCGATGTTGGCGGCTACAATGTGCGCATGCTCGGTTTTGTGCACCGAGCGGCGAATGATGTAGTTGCGGCGGGGCTCAATATGATGAATGACGCCCGCGCCTTCCGTTTGCTCCTCAACGGTAAAATCTACCTGGTCGCCTACGGCCAACGGGTTGCTTACCTTCAGCCCCTTGTGCTTAAACTTGCCCCGCAAGCGGCAGCGGTGTAATTGACCGTTGCCCGTTTCGCGTACCACGTACCACGAGCCCGTCGACTTAACGATGATTCCGGTCATATAAAAGTGAAGTTGGGAGTGGGAGGTAAGGGGAAATGCGGAGTTGAAACTTGGCTGAGATGCTGAGCAAAGCAGATGCTTATGGCTGTACTACGTCACGTTCTAGCCAACTCATTATCTTACCAGTTGCTCCACTGTGGTCGTGCACGTAATCGAGGCTAATGTCTTGCACTGCCAAGCGCGCCTCCTCCCGGTGGTAGAGCGGGCCAAAAGCTGTTAGTAGCTCATCGGCTGTTTTGATGGGAAAAGCGCACCCTAAGTCTACCAAGTCTTGTGCTTCCTGAAACTTGTGGTAAGTTGGGCCAAAGAACAGTGGCAACCCAAATGCTGCTGCCTCCAGCGTATTGTGCAGGCCTTTGCCAAAGGCTCCTCCTACGTAAGCAAAATGCCCAAACCGGTACAGCTGGCTGAGCATGCCTACGTTGTCTATTAGCAAGAGGCGCGCTTCGGCCACGGTGGCAAGGTGAGCCCGGGAGAAACGGACAACCTTGCCGGGAAGCGCCTCCTCCACCAAGCGCAGATTGGTTTCGTTGATTTCGTGGGGGGCTACCACAAAGCGCAAATGGTCGGCGTACTGCCGAAATAAGGGCGTGAGGGCAGGCAAATCCTCGGGCCAGCTACTGCCAATAATGAATACGGGCGACCAATCATCGGTGAAAGCCTCAATCAGGGGCAGAGGCTTGGGTGGCACCGATGCGGTACGAACTACCGTATCGAAACGAGTGTCGCCAGCCACGCTAGCACGCGTGAGACCTACGGCGCGCAGCAGCTCCACCGACGAGGCATTCTGCGTGAAAATGTGCGTGAAGCGGCCAAGGGTACGGCGGAAAAAACCGCCCCAGGGCCGAAAAAACGACTGTTCGGGCCGGAAGATGGCCGATACGCAGATGGTTGGGACTTGGCGCCGCTCAAGCTCCGTGAGGAAATGATACCAGAATTCATACTTCACGAACACGGCTAAGCGAGGTTTCACCGCCGCTAAGAAGAGCCGAGCATTCTCGGCTGTGTCGAGGGGGAGGTAAAACACGTAGTCGGCGCCCGACCAGTTCTTGCGTATCTCGTAGCCCGAAGGCGAGAAGAACGTCAGGACCAGCTTGTGGTGAGGATGGCGAGCCATATACGCCTCCATGACGGGGCGGCCCTGCTCAAACTCACCCAGGGAAGCGCAGTGAAACCAGACAATTGGGGCCGTTTCGGCGTGTAGTGCCTGCTGGATGTGAGCTAAGAGGCCGCGGCGCCCCTCTACCCACTGTGCAGCTTTCGGCACCAAGGGCGCCACTAGTTGCAACAGCAGGCCGTACAGGTGCAGGGCTATAGAATATAGGAAAACCAATTCGAGGAAAGGACTTAGAGGTGATGCTCCGCAAAACAAATATTTAGTCGAACCAAGGGCCGACAGGTAGGAAGCAGAGGCGGCAAAAATAGGCGTTTACTAAACGGCAAACGAAAAAAGCCCCAACCAGCTGAGGTTGAGGCTTTGTAACCCATGCGGGACTATGGTTAGTAGGCCGTCTTTTTACTAGAAAGCTACTGCCGTTATCGCCAGTGTTAGGAAACACGTGCTTGCCTTCTTCCCAGTTGGCGGGGCACACTTCACCGTGCACCTCAAAGTATTGCAGGGCATCTACATGCGCATGGCTTCATCCACGCTACGCACCAGGGGGCCATCATTGATTACCTGGTGGCGGATAATTCCGTCCTTGTCAATTAGAAACAAGCCGCGGTAAGCCAACGGCGACCCGACAAAGGTCATTTCACCGGCTTCGTTATAGTCGAAGTGGCCACCTAGTACATCGTAGTTAGCCGAAATAGTCTTGCTGGCGTCGGCTACCAGCGGGTACGTGATGCCGGCAATACCACCAGCGTCACGCCCGGTTTTCAGCCAGGCTGCATGCGAGAAGTGGGTATCGGTAGAACAGGCTACCACTGCCACGCCCTTGGCTTCAAAGTCGGCTATCCGATCCTGAAAGCCTAAGATTTCGGTGGGACATACCTGCGTGAAATCGGCGGGGTAGAAGAAGAAGAGTACGTGCTTCTTCCCCAAGTATCGGTCGAGAGAAAATTCTTCTTCGAATTCGCCGGCAATAACGGCGGTGGCTTTAAACGAAGGGGCGCGTTTGCCAACTAGAACTGCCATGAAGTGGAGTAGTGAGGAGGGGGGACAAGAAAAACAGATCAGCTGATCTGTCTACTTACTGGTACGCATAGCGAGCTGAAAAGATTGAGTGCCTGCTGTGCGCCCGTTATTTCATACCCCTAGTACCCACTACATGCAAGGAGAACGACCGGGGCTGAAACCCTTCTAGTTCGCGCGCCGCAAAAAATTGACGAATCAGTTCATCCAGTTGCGGGTCGCAATAGTCAATGATTTCCTGTGTATCGGTGCAGAATAGATGGTGGTGTTCCGTGCAATCGGCATCGTAGCGGCGAGAAGCTCCCTCGGCTGAGGCTACACGCCGCGTAAGGCCAGCCGCTACAAAGGAATCAAGCGCCTTGTATACTGTGCCCAGAGAAATGGAAGGAGAATGGCCTACTACATGCCGATGAACTTGCTCGGCAGTAGGATGGCCAGGCAAGGTCAGTAGGCTCTCTAAAATAACCAGCCGCTGCCGGGTAGCCCGGAGCCCCGCTTGGGCTAGGCGACTGCGCAAGGCTCCCGGATTGACTGCCGATGCCGATGCGTGCATATGGTTGGGTGAAAGGCTCACTAGGTAGGAATGATTATCAGTAAAGGTAGAGGGATAAGGTAGCAGAAGACAAAAATGTTTCGTTTTGGCGGTCTACAACTTCCTACGTGGTACTGTAGTGGCAATTAGGTGGCAGGTTTGTCTGCTGCTACTTACCCGTAACCAATCAGGCACTGACCTCGTTAAAACTTCCCCGGCAAACGAACTGAAATGTTTGGCGGGTCCGCTGTTCCAGCAACAACTCCCGGTCCTGGGCAATCCGCCGAATGCTAGCGGTATCGTAGTTTTTGATGGTGTATAACTCCAGGCCGGTATTATAATGAATGGTGAACTGCTCGCGCAAGAGGTCCAAGAGCTTCTCTAAGCGGTACGCCGAAAAATCAGTGCACACGGAAAAGCTGATAGCCGAGTTCTGCATCAGGTTGATCTTCAGGCGTACCTGAGCCAACGCCCCAAAAATGACCTCCAGGTTTTCTTCCGAAATGAAAGTAAGGTCCTTAGAGGAAAAGGAAATCAAGCACTGGGCGGCCTTACGAATATAAGCAGGAGCCAGTAGGCCGTGGCGGCAGTCATGGATTTTAGTGCCCTCTGCCGTAGGATCTACGAACGACTTTACCAGCAGCGGAATATGCCGCACGGCCAAAGGCTTTATGGTTTTGGGGTGAATAACCGAAGCGCCATAGTAAGCCATTTCAATGGTTTCCTGGTAGCTGATTTCTGGGTAGCGCACGGTATCGGCAAATATTTTGGGGTCAGCGTTCAGCAGGCCGGCCACATCTTTCCAAATAGTGACGTCCTGTGCCCCCAAGCAGTACGCCAGAATAGCAGCCGTGTAGTCAGAGCCCTCACGCCCTAAAGTAGTGGTATAGCCGCTGGCGGTTCCCCCCAGAAAACCCTGCGTTACGATGGGGCCGTTGCTTAATAAAGGGGGCAAGGTTGCCCGCAGGCTACGCTCGGTAGTGGGCCAGTCTACGCGGCCTTCCCGCCAGGTATGGTCCGTCCGAATCAGAGGGCGGCAATCAACCCACTGTGCCTCTAAAGCGGCGGCTACAATGCGCGTGGCCAGCAGCTCTCCAAAGCTTACTACTTGGTCGTATTGCTTATCGTAGTCACCGGTAGTTATCGTAGCTAGTCGGTCGCCAAGCTGCTCTAGCAGCTCCACTATGCTGGGTGCAGTGGGCAGAGTAATATCGCTATGCCAAGCTCCGCTGCCACGCCCAAGTGAAAGGCGCGTAGCGCTGCCAACGGTGCGGTATATTCCTGGCCCCCATGGGCTAGGTGAAAGAGGTCTTCGAGTGCATTAGTCGTCTTGCCCATAGCCGATACGACAATCAGCAAGGGACCCGGCCCGCTGTGCTCTCGTACAATCAGCTGGAGGTTACGAATAGCAGCTGCGTCTTTCACCGAAGCGCCGCCGAACTTGTAAATTTTGAGTTGATGCGGTTCCTGCATGGCCCAAATGTAGGGCGAAGTACTTTTTTACCTAGCATAACTATCGTATTCCAGAGCCGGTACAAGGCTTGCCGCAGCCGTACGTACTAATCCGCGCACCATTAAAGGAAATACGCTATTTTTGGACTGTTGTATCGTTTTGTTTCCTTTGCTTTTACTTTCTTTCCTTTTTTCTTAGTCTTTCCTATGAACCACCCCGACAAGCTGGCCTTACCTGTAGGTACTACCCTGGACCGCTTTATCATGCGCAAGCAGGAAGACTTTCCGTACGCAACGGGGGAACTCTCGCAACTGCTGCGCGACATTGCTTTGGCCGCTAAAATTGTAAACCGCGAAATAAACCGTTCGGGCCTTATCGATATTGCTGGCGCGTATGGCAACCGCAACGTGCAAGGGGAGGATCAGCAGAAGCTCGATGTTATTGCCAATATTCGGTTTATTCGGGCATTGCGTAATGGGGGAGAGGTATGTACTATTATCTCCGAGGAAGATGAAGAAGTGATTCAGACGGGCAATGTGCAAGGCAAGTACATTGTTGCTATCGACCCCTTGGACGGCTCTTCCAACATTGACGTAAACGTGAGCATCGGGACGATTTTCAGCATCTACCGGCGTGTGTCGCCCACGGGAGGCGAGGGTACCCGCCAAGACTGCTTGCAAACGGGTACGCATCAGGTGGCCGCCGGCTACGTGGTCTACGGTTCTAGCACCATGCTGGTGTATACCACGGGCAATGGCGTCAACGGCTTCACGTATGAGCCTTCACTAGGAGAGTTTTTCCTTTCGCACCCTAATATTCAAACGCCTGCTACGGGCGCTATCTACTCAATTAACGAAGGCGCGTCGGCAACCTTCTCGGCCGGGACCACTGCCTTCGTAGCCTACTGCAAAGAGCAAAACTACTCCGCCCGTTATATCGGCTCATTGGTAGCCGACTTCCACCGCAATCTGCTAAAAGGGGGGATTTACATGTATCCCGCATCGGCTAAAGCTCCGCAGGGCAAGCTGCGTCTCATGTACGAGTGCAACCCACTCGCCTTTATTGTGGAGCAAGCCGGTGGTAAAGCTACCAGCGGGCGGTGCCGTATTCTGGAAATAGAGCCCCACGAGATGCACCAGCGCAGCCCTGTATTTATTGGCTCCTCGGAATTGGTAGAGAAAGCAGAGCAATTCCTCGCGCAAGACAACGCTAGCTGATAATTAGCAGGGTTTTTACTACTTTTTATAATATAAAAAAGCCTCCTGAATGCATCAGGAGGCTTTTTTACGTGAGAGCGAGCAGATATATTATTCTGCTTTCTTCTTAGCCGCTTTTTTGGCGGGTTTCTCCGTTGCAGCTTCTGGGTTGCCCGCAGCGTCATCTTCCGAAGAGGATGCAATGATACCAGCTGTGCTCAGCGCTTCGTCGGCAGAAGGCTCTTCTGCCGAGGCCGTGGTTTCATCCTCCGTTGCAGGTGCCTGGTACTCCAAGCGGCTGCTCACAGTGTGATACCACGTCACCAGCTTCTTGATGTCAGACATGTACACCCGGTCCCGGTCGTAGTCAGGGATGATAGTACCCATGAAGGCCGTCAGGTCCCGGTCATCCGATTTATTGGTGAGGGGCAGAGCAGTGCCGTACTGCTGGTGAATCCGGTCGAATACTTCCGTCAAGGGTACCGTCTGATCGTAGTCTTGGGTATAGATGGAAATTTCGTGAAGCAGCGACACCTTGTTGCGGGCCGAAGCCACGGAGCGGGTGCCTTTCTCGTCGAGGGCTTCAATGATAACGCCAGCGCGGGTAGGCTTCAGCAGGCGGTACAGACCGGGCATGCCGCTGATAGCAGCTACCTCTCTCAGGTCGTAGGGCATAAGGAAAAAAGCAATTGTTGGAAAGTGCGAAGTTACTCAGTAGCGGCGGCTTGGCCGGGCGCAGGCAGCTTAAACGTGATGGGCAGGCTGGTCAGGATGGCGTAATCAGGCTTGTTAAACTTTAACAGGCGCACTACGCGCAACGCTTCTTCGCCGCAGCCACCGCCAATGTTCTTAACCAGCTTGATGCCTGACATAGTGCCATCGGTATTTAGCGTAAAGCTCACAATACACTGACCCTGAATGCGGTTGCGGCGGGCCATAATTGGATACTTCAGTTCCTTGGCGATGAAGGCATACATGGCTTCCTGACCGCCCTCGTAATATTCGGCTACCGGAATAGCCTTCGGAGCCGGAGCTTGCTGGCTGGTGCATCAGGTGCAGGCGCCGATTGGGGTGCTGCGGCATCCTCCTTCACTTTTACCTTGGTTTTTTGCGCCAGGACTGGGGCCGATAGAGCCAGGAGCCCAAAACCTAGCAGGAAGGAAATTTTTTTCATGCAATAAAGAGAGAACAAAACGTACAAATGAGACTGCCGAAAACTAGGCAATTACGGGGCCAATCTACGCATTACTGCCTTCTTCGGCCAGTTGCCGATTCACTTCCGCAATAAACTCTAGCACTTCTTCTCGCCCAGTCTTTTCTTCCGCCGACGTAACAAAATGACGCGGCAATTCGTCCCAGGTTTCCTGCATCTTCCGCAAGTAATCAGCCACGTTTTGTTGCGTGCGCGTACCCGAAAGTTTGTCGGCCTTCGTAAAGATCATCACGAATGGAATGCCCTCGGAGCCGAGCATTTCCATAAACTCTAAATCCACTGCTTGTGGCTCATGGCGCGAATCAATTAGCACAAACACGCAGGTAAGGTTTTCGCGCTGGCGCAAATAATAATTAATCATTCGCCCCCATTTCACGCGGGCATCTTTGCTCACGCGGGCATAGCCGTAACCTGGTAAATCGACCAAATACCACTCATTATTAATAAGAAAGTGATTAATAAGTTGCGTTTTGCCAGGCAATGAAGATGTTTTAGCTAAGCCCTTGTGGCCCGTCAGCATATTAATAAGCGACGACTTACCTACGTTGGAGCGTCCAATGAAGGCGTATTCAGGTAGCGTAGGAGCCGGGCACTGCTCTACGCGGGTATTACTCATCAGAAACTTGGCTTCCCGGATATTCATTGGCAACAGGTTGTGAAACGCAAAGGTAACCAATTGCATGCGGAGGCTGCCGAGCATAATTTTTCATGAAAAAACTTGCTGTTTAATGAGTGGACCTATATTTGCGCGGCCTAAACAGCATAGCTCAACTATAGAGGAATACCAAAATCTATTTTTCGATGTGTTGCGTATCGTATTGTACGAAATTGGATATGGCTAAGGTCGTATTATAAAACTACTATCTTTGCCCGTAAATACACCAGATTCAGGCAACTGACTATTTGGGAAAGTGAGCAGATTACCTACAAACAGTTTGTGGTAGATGCAAATTTGCCCATATTATCTTAACCCTGGAACTTAATTTCAGTATAAGAGGCAACTTCCCGAAAACCGCATTTACAGCCCGTAATCGGTATTCTAACTTCTCCTTGCAACTCCTTATTTCCCTAACCCCTCCAACAATGGACAACTTAGTCAGAAGGTTATTGAAAGCCTCGTGCGCCTTCGCGCTGACGGCGGCTATGGCCCAACCTGCACTGGCCCAGAGCACGCGTAAACAGCTGAAGACTGCAAATAAGTTCTTTGAGAAAGAGAACTACCGGGCTGCCATCCCTTACTACGAACAAGTGTTGGCCAAGGAGCCAAACAATGCGCTGGCGTTGTTCCGGGCGGGCATATCCTATATGTCTTTCGACAAAGAAAAGGCCAGCGACTACATTTATAAGGCTCAAAAGCTGAAACCAAAAGTATCAAAGGATGTAGAGTACTGGCTAGGTCGGGTAGACCACCTGAACTACAACTTTGATGAGGCCATCACGCACTTTCAGGCATACAATGCTACGCTAAAAAGCAAAGACACGCGCAAGCGCGAACTTGCTCTGCTGATTCAGCATAGCAAGAACGCCAAAGTGCAGTTCAACAGCCCCAAGGATATCTTCGTGAAGAACTTGGGCCCTACTATCAACTCGCAGTACTCAGAGCACAGCCCTGTTATTTCTAACGACGACAAACTGTTGCTGTTCACCTCGCGTGGTGAAAACGTAACTGGTGCTGGCAATACGGATAGCAAGAACAAAGGCAACATTGCTTCCGATGGTGAATACTACGAAGACATCTTCGAAGCCAAGCGCCTCGGTGACGATGAATGGGATAAGCCCCGTTCGTTGAGCGGTGTGCTAAACGGCAAAGGCCATGATGCATCCATTCAAGTGTTCGATAACGACACCAAGATGTTGATGTACCGCCAAGATGAGAATGGTGACATTTTCTACTCGGAGAAATCGGGCGGAGACTGGACGTCTCCAAAGAAGCTAAACGGTAACGTTAACTCGAAAGCCTTTGAGTCAGACGCCTACATCACGCCAGATGGTCGCACAATTTATTTCTCGACCGGCAAGTATTCGGAAGATGGTTCGCTAGACATCTACTACGCTACGCGTCAGGAAGGTGGCGACTGGGGTTCGCCCAAGTCAGTAGGTAGCGTCATCAACACGCAGTACGATGACGACAGCCCGTATTTGAGCCGGGATGGTAAGACGCTGTACTTCTCTTCCCGTGGTCATAACACCATGGGTGGCTACGACATCTTTAAGTCGGATTGGGATTCGGTAGGCAACAAGTGGGGCCGTCCGGAAAACATGGGTTACCCCGTGAACACGCCCGATGATGACACGTACTACCGCCTCAGCCCTGATGGTAGCTACGCGTATCTGTCGTCCTACCGCATTGGTGGTTACGGTGAAAAAGACATCTATACCATCAACTACATCAAAAATGCCGTTATCCGTGGTAAGGTAATTTCCAAGCGGGATAGCTCAGTAATTTCGGGTGTAGAATTGGTGTTCAGTGGTACGCAAGCCGATAAAACGGCTCTGAGCTACCGCGACATCACCAAGCCGGAAACTGGCGACTATCAGGTAAGTGTGCTTTCGGGCCGTACCTACCAGGTGGCAGTATCAAGAGATGGCAAAAACATCGAGACGCAAGAGTTCCCGGTGCCCGTGTCAACGAACGACTCGACTATCATCGAGAAGAACTTCTACGTTGACTACATCGACACTACAACATTTGCTCAGTTCAACAAGATTTACTTCGATACCGACAAGTATAAGTTGCGGCCGGAGTCAATTCGCGAGTTGAACAACATTAGCAATATCCTGAAGGCAAACCCCGGGGTAAACATCTCCATCGAAGGCCACTGCGACTCGCGCAACACCGACGAGTACAACATTGTACTGGGTCAGAACCGTGCTGATGCTGCCTACAACTACTTGAAGAAATCAGGTATTGGTGAGACCCGCATGGTGACGGTAAGCTACGGTGAGCGTCGTCCGGCTGCCGCCAACGACTCGCCAGAGAACATGCAGCTGAACCGCCGCGTAGAGTTCCGTGTGATTCTGAAGGAAGGCGAAACAATGCCTCAGCTCAACTCCGGTACTACTGGCTCGGGTGCTGGCACGGGTGCTACCACTGGCGGAACCTCTACCACCACTACAGGCACTTCCGGAACTAGCACTCGTACTACGGTGCCATTGTCGCCGGGCAAGAGCAAAGCCAAACTGCCCGACGGTACGAAGGTGAAAACTAAAGTAGATGAGGACAGCGACAAGGTGAAAGTGAAAACCAAAGGCGCCAACGACGAGAAAAGCAAGACTGTAACCAAAGACGGTACTATTGACTCGAAAGCCAAAGAGGCTGATGGTTCTAAAACTAAGGTGAAGACGGACAACGACTAATCCACGTCACCAAATTCCTAGAAACGGGTCGGACCTCAAGTCCGGCCCGTTTTTTTTCAACATAATGCGGAGGTTGGCGTTATCAAAAGGCAATTTTGCCTTTGTTTTGCCGTTCTTCGCACTAAGCACTATGGCCGTAGTACCCTACAAAGATGACACCGCCGACAAGAAGTCGCAGGTGGCACACATGTTCAACAGCATTGCTGGGAAGTATGACTTTCTGAATCACTTCCTTAGCGTTGGTACTGACATCTACTGGCGGCGCAAGGCTGTGGGAGAGCTAAAGCAACTCCGGCCCGCTCGCATTTTAGATATTGCTACCGGCACGGCGGATTTCGCCATTGAAACGCTGCGTGCTGCTTCCCCCGATGCCCACGTAACAGGCGTGGATATTTCGGAAGGTATGCTGGAAGTAGGTCGCCGCAAGCTCCAGGAAAAAGGCCTTGCTAACCGTATTCAGCTGGAGCTGGGCGATTCGGAAAACTTGCCATTTCCTGACAACCATTTCGACGCGGTGACGGCTTCGTTTGGCGTGCGCAACTTTGAGAACCTAGAAAAAGGCCTCAGCGAAATGCGCCGCGTTTTGCGGCCTGGTGGCAAGCTGGTGGTGCTGGAGTTTTCGAAGCCTACGGCTTTCCCGCTCAAACAAGCATACAATTTTTACTTCCGGCGCATCTTGCCGGTGTTTGGTAAACTGATTTCCAAAGACAATTCCGCCTATACCTACCTGCCCGAATCGGTGCAGGCCTTTCCCGACGGGCCCGATTTTCTGGCTATTCTGCGAAAGGTTGGCTTTACTACTCCCGCATGGCAACCCCTCACGTTCGGCATCAGCTCCATCTATACCGCGCAAAAGTAGGCCGGCTGGCTCTGCTGGCATTAGCAGCTGCTACTATTCCTTTTGCAGCCGAGGCGCAAAAGAAAAGTCGTAGTAGCGCCAGCAGAGGAAAAAATGGACAAGTAAAATCAGTAACAACCGAAAACCTTCCGGGGTACGACAGCCGGGCGCTGCACCTCGGCATGCACGTAGCACCGAACTTCTCGCGCTATAAGATTGAGCAAGCTCCGGGGTATCCAAGCCAAGGGGTTTCGGCTAACTCTATCATCAGTCCTGGGTTCACGGTGGGCTTTTTGGCTGATGTTCGGCTAGCGGACTACCTCAGCTTCAACTTTGCCCCTGGGGTAAGCTTCATGACGCGACGTATTGAGTTTAAGCCGTATGGCTACTCACAAAATACCACGCAGTATCCTTCTGACCCAGAGGAAATCACCACCCAAGAAATTGGCGCTACGCAAGTGAATATGCCGCTGCTGCTTAAGCTCAAATCACAGCGTCGGCGTAACACTAGGGTGTACTTAGTGGGCGGGGTAAACCCAAATTTTAACATCGGTAACCGCCGCAAAGACCCGGAAGTGAACCTGCTGCGGGCCGCTAGTTCCGACTTTGCTGTCGAGTATGGGGTAGGGCTGGATCTGTTCTACCCGTTCTTTAAGTTCTCGCCGGAACTGCGATTTTCACACGGCCTGAAAAACCTCCTGGAACCTGGTACGGACGTATACAGCCGAAGCCTTCAGAGCATGAAGAGCAACACCGTAACGTTGTACTTAAATATTTATTCGGGCCGCTAGGTCTGCGTTGTCATGCGTAAAACCGCTTTTATCACTGGCGCCTCTTCCGGAATTGGATGGGCCACAGCAGTAGCGCTGGGTCGCGCGGGTTTCCAACTGGTGCTCACGGGTCGTAGGCGCGAGCGGCTGGAGGCCTTGGTACAGGAGTTGGGGGACGTTCCTACCCACTTGCTCACCTTCGACGTGCGAGATAGGGCTGCCGTAGACGCGGCAGTACAAACCCTACCGGCTGCTTTCCAGGATATTGATGTCCTCATCAACAATGCTGGTAACGCCCACGGCTTATCGCCTATTCAAGAAGGCAACCCCCAAGACTGGGATGATATGCTCGACGGCAATGTGAAAGGCTTGTTGTACGTAAGCCGGGCAGTGCTTCCATCTATGACGCGCCGCAAGACGGGACACATCATCAACATTGGCTCTATTGCCGGGCACGAAACCTACGCCAATGGGAACGTCTATTGTGCTTCCAAAGCTGCAGTAGCAGCCCTTACGAAAGGCATGCGGCTAGACTTGCTGCCCCAGCACATTCGGGTAGCGGAAGTAAATCCAGGAGCTGTAGAAACCGAGTTTTCCGAGGTGCGCTTCAAAGGCGACAAGGAGCGGGCTGCCACGGTATACAAAGGGTTTGAGCCGCTACGAGCTAGCGACGTAGCCGACCTGATTGAATTCATGGTAACGCGCCCAGCCCATGTAAACATTGCTGAGGTACTTATCCTGCCGGCTGCGCAAGGCGCAGCCGCTACCATTCGCAAGGAGTAGCTGGTGCTTGCACACACCATGTAGAAAAGCCCCACCATCGTTTAAACGATGGCGGGGCTTTTCGGTGTTAAAGAGCTTTCTCCATTGCTTGGAGGCGCAGCAAAACGTCGGCATCTAGGGTATGGGACCCGGAAAAGCGGATAACAATAGGTGTTGCGCCTACCTTGGAAAGATAGGCGTATTGCTGCTCTAAGTCGGTGGTAGAAACGTACGCATCATCGGTGCCGCAGACCAGTGTTACGGGCAGTTGCTCTAGCAATCGAGAAGCAGTAAAAGGCTCCATATCTGGTGGGAAAGCCCCGGCCCAAAGCACGAGATGCGCAGGACGGAATGAGGCATGAGCCAGCCAACACCCCACCGTGGCAGCACCTTGCGAAAAGCCCAATACTGTAACCTGTACAGTAGCTGCCGCTAGGGGGAGGGTGGCCGTGGTCAGTTGGTTTAAGTAAGCCACGTAATCCTCTATTTCCGTTAGGCGGTCTTCCTTCGTCATCCAACTAGCACCCACGCGTCCGCCGGTTCCTTGGAGGTAGAAGCGCGATAAGCCTTCGGGAGCAATGACTACCAACTCCGGGTCAGCTACGGTAAGATGGGCAAAGTGACGGATGAAGTACGCTGCCAACTGACCGTATCCGTGGCATACAAACCATACCCGCTTGGTAGCCGCTGATAATTCTCCCAGTTGATAGTATCGGGCCGTACGTGTAACGGAAAAATGATGCTCCTGAGCCGCCATTAGGAAGGTAAAAGCGAGAAAGAAAAGTCAAGCTGGACTGCAGCAAAAGGTGCGTACACCAGAGTGCCAACTAGCACAGGTGAGCCTTGGTGCCAAGGAAACCGCACAAGAGCTGTGCTTCCTATGGTTATTGATTAGGCGAGGGGAGGTCGTCGGGAGTGAAACCCAAGGGTAGCAAATCAGAGAGCGACTTGAATCGGTAGATGCTACCGTTTGGGCCCTGTAGCAGTAGCGGAATAGCTTGGCGCTGGCGGTGTTCGTATTCGGCCATCACTTGTCGGCAAGCGCCGCAGGACGTTACCGCAACAAACTCACCGTTGGCGGGACGGGCGGCTACGGCCATGCCCAGGATACGGCGTTCAGGCTGGGTGGCGGCTAGTCCAAACAAGGCAGTGCGTTCAGCGCAAAGACCAGAAGGGAAAGCCGCATTTTCCTGGTTTGTACCCCGGAACAGCGTGCCATCGTCGAGTAGGAGGGCCGTGCCCACGTGAAAGTGCGAGTAAGGCGCGTAAGCGTGGTCCGTGGCGGCGCGGGCGGCCTGCCACGTGGCAGTTTCGGCAGGGGTTAGGTCGGCTTCGGAAGCCAGTACCTCCACAGTGATAGTCAGGTGGAGCGGTTGGGCCATCGGCGGGGCTAAAAAGAACGCACCGGCGCCGACAGGCGGCCCCGGTTAGTGAAAGGGGCGGTGAATGTACCATTTTTTCTTGGATGCACGAGTGCATTGTGTACCGCGTGATAGGAGCACGCGTAGGCGGCCCAACAGTTGCTGGGTTTTTCCGATTATTGGTTCCTGTTTGACATTTCTCCTTCCTCGGCATCTATGTCCCGTATTCTGCTTCTTGGCGCTGGCCGCTCAGCCTCTTCGTTACTCCAGTACTTGTTGCATCACGCCCCTACAGAAGGCTGGCAGGTAACTGTGGCCGACGTGAACCCAGCGCCTGTGCGCGCCTTGCTACTTCCTCACGCGGCCTATGCGCAGGCCGTGCCCTTTGCCGTGGAAGACAATGCCCGCCTGGAAGAGTTGATTTCGCAGGCCGAGGTAGTCATTTCGATGCTTCCGGCGCTTTTTCATCCGCTGGTGGCACGCGCCTGCCTGCGTTTTCAATGTCATTTGGTAACGGCCAGCTACGCGAGTGAAGAAATCAACGCCTTACACGAGCAGGCGCAGGCCGCAGGTCTTGTCCTACTAATGGAATGCGGCCTCGATCCTGGCCTAGATCATATGTCGGCCATGCAGGTAATAGACGAAGTACGGGCCCAGGGAGGGGAACTGTTGTCCTTTAAGTCGTACTGCGGCGGGCTGATGGCCCCTGGCTCGGAAGGCGACAACCCGTGGCGCTACAAGTTCACCTGGAATCCGCGTAATGTGGTGCTGGCTGGGCAAGGAACGGCCAAATTCTTGGATGGCGGACAGCCCCGTTTCATTCCGTATCAGCAGTTGTTTGCTCGCACAGAGCTTCTATGTATTCCTACTTACGGGGAGTTCGAAGGCTATGCCAACCGTGATTCGCTGAGCTACCGTGCACCATACGGCCTCCACGACATTCCAACGATTTTGCGCGGTACGCTGCGCCGCCCAGGTTATTGCGCCGCCTGGCACGCTTTGGTGCTGCTGGGGCTCACCGACGATGCAGTACATCTTGGCAACGCGGCCAGCATGACTTGGTCCGAACTGGTAACGGCCTATCTACCTCAAGCAGCCGACCATTCCTTACTACTGGCCACTCGTACGGCCCAGCACCTAGGTTTAGCTCCAGACTCGCCGGAGATGCAGCGCCTCGCATGGCTAGGTATATTCTCCGACGTTCCCGTAGGGCTTGCTAACGCCAAACCTGCTCAGTTACTGGAGCGGCTACTTACGGCGAAATGGCAGCTAGAACCTACAGACCAGGATATGATTGTGATGCAGCATTTATTCAGGTACACGTTAGGTGGTGTACTGTACCACCACACATCTTCCCTAGTAGTGCTTGGGGATGATAGTATTCATACTGCAATGGCAAAAACAGTTGGTTTACCGGTGGGAATAGCCGTACGACGTTTATTGCAAGGACATGTCTCGCAGCGTGGAGTCGTTATTCCTACCAGCGCCGAGTTATACGAACCCATCTTGCACGAGCTAGCTACTCAGTACGGCATCCACTTTGTAGAAAACAAGCAAACTGTTACGCAGTAAACTCTTTAGATTCTCTAACCTTATGAAGTGCATGCGCTACTACCGTGCGGGGTAAGGGTAGTGTCCCAAAATGAGCAAAGCAAGAAATAATATTCCCATTTTGATTGGGAAACAATTTCATCATCTTATATTTACGTGGTAAGCACAATTCTACTTTTCGGGTTGCCATTTCGCTCGCTCGTAATGCGAGGTTATAGATCAACTTGCTTAGAGATATGCTACCGCTGGCTCAATGTATATGACCCAGCTCCGTCGCCACCACCTATTGCACGGGAGCCGCACCTATTTTGGATGCGGCTCTTTTATTTTAGGGCCATTGAGTTCTGACGTCACACGAGTATGCTACTCGCTTTTTGTGGGAAAAGACATCCACTACCGGACGCTCTGGTGGTTCCACTATTCAGCTTGGCAACAGAATACAAGACAATAGATTAGGCGCAGTAGCTGTTTGTTTGAAATAGTAAAACCTCCGATTCAGTGCTGGTATAGCTAGGGCTGGGCTGTACTTTCAACTCTTTTACGCATTGTCGGTCTTGATCTTCTGTTCTCATGCGCACATCTTCCTACCTCAGTGGCACGAGCACTAGGCCATTGCTAGGCGAAACTATTGGTGAAAACCTCCGCCGCACAGTAACGCTTTTTCCTGACCGAGAGGCCTTGGTGGTAGCCCAGCAGGGCTATCGTGCCACGTATGCCGAGCTGTGGGAGCAAACCGGAGCCCTAGCAAAAGGGCTGCTGGCTCTGGGAGTGCAAGCTGGAGAACGGGTCGGGATTTGGTCGCCCAATCGGTACGAATGGGTGGTGACGCAGTTTGGCGCGGCGCGGGCGGGCGCCATTCTCGTTAACATTAACCCAGCATATCGAGCCGAAGAACTGAAGTATGCTTTAAATCAGGCGGGGTGCCGCGTGCTGCTGCTTGCCGCCAAGTTTCGTCTGACGGACTACCAAGCTCTTTTGGAGCAGGTACAGTCTCAGTGCCCGGCTTTAGAATACGTGTTGATACTGGATGATGACTGGGACGACCTGCTAGCCCGCGGCAATGCTCAACCCAATAAACTGCTGGCCGAGCGCGAAGCCACGCTACAGTTCGATGACCCCATCAACATTCAATATACTAGCGGGACTACCGGGTTCCCTAAAGGTGCCACCCTATCCCACCATAACATCCTCAACAACGGCTACTTCATTGGGCAAACTTTGCGCTATACGGAGCAAGATAGGGTATGCATTCCAGTGCCATTCTATCACTGCTTCGGAATGGTTATCGGTAACTTGGCCTGCGTATCGCACGGAGCTTGCATGGTAGTACCCGGCGAGGCGTTCGACCCATTGGTTACCTTGCACACCATAGAGCAAGAGCGTTGCACCTCACTCTATGGTGTGCCCACTATGTTCATAGCCGAGTTAGATCACCCAGCGTTCAGTAGCTTCAACTTATCCTCTCTGCGGACTGGAGTAATGGCGGGCTCACCCTGCCCCGAAGAAGTAATGAAGCGGGTGCAGCAACTCATGAACATGCGCGACGTCACCATCTGCTATGGAATGACGGAAACCTCACCCGTATCAACGCAAAGCTACCCCGACGACCCACTAGAGCAGCGGGTAAGTACCGTGGGCCACGTACATCCACACCTGGAAGTGAAGGTAGTAGACCCCGAAACAGGCAACGTAGTGCCCTGTGGCACGCCCGGCGAGCTATGCACCCGGGGCTATTCCGTTATGCTTGGCTACTGGAACAATCCCGAAGCAACCCGGGCGGCCATTGACACCGCCGGCTGGATGCACACGGGCGATTTGGCCACTATCTCTGAGCACGGATACGTAAACATCGTGGGCCGCATCAAGGACTTAATTATGCGGGGCGGCGAAAACGTGTACCCGCGTGAAGTAGAAGAGTTTCTCTATCAGCACCCAGCGGTACTTGATGTACAAGTAATTGGAGTGCCAAGCTTTAAGTATGGCGAAGAGGTAATGGCATGGGTAAAAATCAAGGATGGCTGCACGGTAACGGGCGATGAGTTGCGTGACTTCTGCCGGGGGCGCATTGCTACTTTCAAAATTCCCGCTTATTGGAAATTTGTAGATGACTTCCCTATGACGGTGACGGGCAAAATCCAGAAGTTTATCATGCGCGAACATTCTGTTCAGGAATTGGGTCTAGGTGATGCGGCGCTCATAAAAACCGCTTAGGCTCCCGCTACCGTCATAGATGCAGATAAAACGGAGTAAGCAGCGTCTGAAACTCTTCCGAATAGGTATCACTATCGGCCGCCTTAATTGGCAATACTCGCTCGGCCACTTCGCTTGGGCGCCGGGTAAACGTCAGGATGTGCCGTTGCGGCTTGCTGCCCCTACGATGTACAAGTACTATTCTGTTGCGAGGCCACAATCCACAAACTGTTGCGGCGTGCACAAAGTGCTCCATCTCTGGGGGAGGTAGTAGCACCGTAAGTTGCCCTTCAGGAGTAAGAAATTTGGTTGCGAAAGCCGCTAACTCCGTAAAGGTGAGGGTGTCTTCTGCCGTATGGCGGGCAGTAGTACGTTGCGCACTCGGTGAGCGAAGTGAATCCCGAAAGAAAGGAGGATTGCAGATAATATAGTCGAAGGGGTAAGGTTGACTAGCTGCAAACTGTGCCAAAGGCTGCGGATGCAGTTGCAACCGGTTTGTCCAGGGAGAAGCCTTGAAATTAGCTGCCGCTTGGATAGCAGCGGCTGGGTCAAGCTCCACTGCCTCAATACAAGCCCCCGGCGCCCGTTGAGCAGCCATAAGCGCCAACAAGCCGGTGCCAGTACCAATGTCCAAAATACGCGAAGCGCCTTCCAAACCAGCAACCGCGCCTAGCACGCACGCATCAGTGCATACTTTCATAGCGCAGTTGCTTTGCTCAATACGAAACTGCTTAAACTGAAAGTAGGAGTTTGACACGCCGAAAAGAAAAAGGGAGGAATTGAAGGTTGCCGCTACCGATATGCGGATTTAGTTTTTTCTAAAATTTGCTGATAAGGTAAATGTGCTGCTGACTGTTGCACGTGGTAAGAGAAGACGCGCACATAGCCATCATGATATACTTCCTTAGCAGACAGACCTACAAAATTTGGAGGGTGCTTGTCGTAGTCAATAACAGCATATTCATAGGCAGTGCTCGGCTGCGGCTCAGTATTGATAATTATAGAAGGATCTTGCTGATGGAGATAATGATATAGCAGTAACACATAGTCTCGCGAATTCACTAGTATCCGCCGTGAGTTTTTGGCGTGTAGCAGCTGATATACTGTATGAATACGCTGGTCCGCTACCCTCAGCGGATAGATACGTTGCTCCGTATGAAATATTCCGTAAATCCCATATAGAAAAATGCCTATCGGTATGAGTACTAACCACACACGGCGTGAGTGAAATAATACGTTACTCAATCTATCATAGCAGATTCCAAACAAAAGTGCCAGAAAGAGAACCCGATAAGATAGAACTCGGGCTGGAGTTAGCACACGCTGCGCCACGACAAATAAGAATGGTAACAGTACATAAGCGCAGGATATTATTCCTAGTAATCTAATCTTGCTGGATTTTTCAGTTTGAAGAACATAAACACAAACGATAATTATACACGCAGTAAACCAAATTCCTAATCTTTCTTGCCCAGTAATGAAGCCCTCTGAATAGGAGTAAAATGGCAGAAATGTTGCCCAAAATTCATGTGCATTTTTTGCTGCTACATACTTATTGCCGATTAGTGACTGTAGACCAGAAACTGCTAGAACAGGAGTGTAGAGTAATGTTCCGCAAAGCGCGATGATAGCGCAAGCTACCGCAAGGTTAAGAATGTCATTCTTGCGCTTATGCTTTACAAATGATATTGTTAAGACTACTACTAATGATAAGAACGGATACAGGAATGTAGGAACAGTATAAAACCCCAGTATACTGCTACTTATAATGCTAAACCAAGAAAGGCGCTTGTGTTTATTTGGTTCGTAGATCAGTTGTATACCAGCGAAGAAGCTGATACTAGCTAAGTAAAATAATAAAAAATACCCGCGGCCAACAAATGCGTACTCTAAGCCATATGGAGAGAAGCAAAATATAAAAACAGCACATGTGGCAATAGTAAAATTGCTAAAGCGTAGTAGCAATAAATAGACTAGGTAAGTGCCCGCTCCGCTAATTAGCAAAGTAGGTAAGCGGCTAGTCCAGTAGAAATTGACATGTAGCTGATGAAAAATCCAGCAAATGCTATTGTATAGTATATGATTATTCGGCAAGGGGTAATAACTGCTAACGTACGTAATGCCTTTACTGACGAAGAAATTATAAGATGTAATTTCATCATCGCTAACTGGATAATTGAAAAAATAAAAAACTCTGGCTATTAGCACGCTGCTGCCCAAGAGAAGTACTATCAGCCGCTGATTATAACTCGTTCTATTCCACGCAATAAATAGCTCAAGGCGTGCTGCACGACTTTCCTTACGTAAGTGTGCTAACTCCGTGTATATGGTGTTTCGCTTTGCGCATGCATGTAGTAATACAAATAGGGCGCATATACATAGGATAGAAAGAAAAGCTCTGAAAATAGAATATGTAGTGCCTGTTACGTAAGGAGTAGCGTGATAAAATGTATTATTATATTCTATATCTGCGAAGCGTAGGAATGCTTGATAAGAATGAGAGTGAAGCAACAAAGTAAGATATACACTGATAACAGTAAGTGAAATTAATCCTGTTATCCATAGAAATTTGGTTTGTTGCATGCTAATAGAAAAGCAAGTCTATTATATGATGTTGGTGAAACCTAAAATAACACCGCCGAGCTACTTAATCTTATGATAGATAAGGTCAGTATCTCAATGAGACTCAGTAGAATTGGCAGTGGTATCTAAGCGCGGCGGGCCTCTATCAACTCGTAGCCTTCATCCGTTAGCAAGGGGCCCTGCGTGGCGCTACGCACGGCTAGTTGGTCGCACCGCTCGTTCTCTGGGTGTCCATTGTGGCCGCGTACCCAGCGAAATTGTACGTTCCGTTGACGGTACACTTTCACGAAGCGCCGCCACAAATCCTCGTTGGCTTTCTTTCCAAAATCGGGCTTATTGAGCCAGTTGAATACCCATTTCTTCTCTACCGCGTCCACCACGTATTTTGAGTCAGTGACGACTGTGATGGGTAGCTCAGGGCGCGTGATGGCCTCCAGACCTACTATCACCGCTAGCAACTCCATGCGGTTATTGGTCGTGAGTCGGAAGCCTTGGGTGAGTTCCTTTTCGTGCTGGCCAAAGCGCAGAATGGCCCCGTAGCCCCCAGGGCCAGGATTGCCCCGGGAGGAGCCGTCGGTAAACAAATGAATCATACTGCGAAACAGGTCTAAGGCGGACGTGCGCCCCACAGGGCTTGCCAAGCAGCTACTTAATAGCACTACTGCTTAGTAGTGCCGAGAGCTGAAGGCAAGAACCTAAAAATTCGATTTAAACAGCTTGATGGCAATTGCCAGTAGAATCACGCCGAACACACGGCGGAGAATATCCTCTCCAGCTTTGCCAATTTTACGCTCAATCCAAGCGCTGCCTTTCAACACGATATACACAAACACCAAGTTGAGGGCAATACCCACCAACACGTTGGGCAAGGAATACGCCGCCCGCAACGAAAGCAGGGTTGTCATGGTGCCGGCACCCACAATAAGGGGAAAAGCCAGCGGAACAATGGAGCCCGAGGACGTGAGCGGGTTATGCTTGAACAGCTCAATTCCTAGTACCATCTCCATCCCGATAAGAAAGATGATAACCGCGCCAGCCAAGGCAAATGATTGATAATCAACCCCAAATAGGGATAAAATACTTTGCCCTAGAAATAAAAATACGACCATCAGCACTCCAGCCACCATTGTGGCTTTTTCGGAGTGAATTTTACCCTCGCGCTGTCGAATTTGGATGATAATAGGTATTGAACCCAGAATGTCAATGACAGCAAACAGCGTGAGCGTGACGGAGAATATTTCCTTGAGGCTAAACATTGGGGGTAGGTGAGGAAGAAACTATAGCGCAGGTAAGAGATAGTCTAGTTGGTAGTCGACAGGCTACTATACTCTGCTAACTACCAACTAGACCACCTCCTCAGTTAAACTATCCGTTACGCAAACTCGCGGGCGAAAAACTGCACCAGCTGCTCAAAAGCTGCATCGGGAATGGCTGGGAAGTTGGCAATGCGCAAGCTGGTAGGCTTCCAGTTGCCGTAGCCACTACCCAGTTGCAGGCCCTGAGCCAAAGCCCGGCGCTTCACTTCGTCAATGAGCGGAGCCGGGGCTTTCAGGCCAACGACGGTGGTAGAGCGGGCTTCTGGATTTGTGATGAGAGGGGTAAGTTGGGTTGCTTGGTCGAAGTAGTCGTAGAGTTTGGTGGCCCGATCCACAAGGTGCTGGTGGGTGACCTTGATGGCGGGACGGTCGTGGATGATGCGGTTCAGCAGATAGATACCCAGCACGTTGGGGGTGTGGGTAGTTTGGAAGTTAAGCATCTTCTCGTACTGGGCCGTGAGCGAGTTGTAATGCGCCCGCTCGTTGATTTTGCGCATGCGCTCTATGGCTCGCGGTGAGAGCAACATAACGGACAGGCCTGCGGGTAGGCCAAAGCATTTCTGCACCGAGGCGTACCAAATATCTCCCTTGATGTACTTCAATTGAATGCCTGCCATGGAGGACGTGGCATCTACGGCCAGAAGGGCATTGCCTGGTAGGCGGTTGTAGATGTTGAGTACGGCGCCGTCGCGGAGCTGGGTGGCCGTACTTGTTTCGTTTTGCGTGATGCAGACAAGGTCGGTTTCCTCATCAAGGCCCGGCAGATTCTGCAAATTGGGTAGCTCATCAATGCCAAACTGCACGCCCGTAGATGCTGGGCGCTGGGCTTTAGCATAGTCCAGCCACTTCTCGCCAAAAGCACCATTGTACAAGTGGAAGCTCTTGGTAGGAGTGAGGCTTTGCACTAATACTTCCCAGCACTCGGTGGCCGAGCTCATGAAGAAGATGGTGTAGTCCTGCGGGATGTTGAGCTTATTTTTCAGCTCCGTGATGGTTTCGCGCATGAGCTGCACAAACCGCTCGCCCCGGTGTTGGGCAGAAAGCCAGCCCTGGTCAAAGGAATCAAGCAGGTACTGACGCACTTGCGGATATACTTGGGAAGGGCCGGGATTGAACGTATACATAGAAAGAGAAGGCTACAGGAAATGGAAGCGCAAAGGTAGGACGCTAGCCGCAGGGGCAGCGGCGCTACTGCAAGAAAGTGACATGAAAGAATACTCAGCGGCGCAGCGCTAGCTACCCCCTAACGCTGAACACCACGGTTTCCGTCTTAGAAACTGCTGCTGTTGCTCTAAGCCGTTTGGAGCACGGTGGCCGGCACTGCCACAGGCACAGGTGCCATGGCAGTGCGTTACACCTTGAACCCCACCCGCCGCGGGCGCAAGCCGTCGAAGTAATGGAGCGCTAGCTTGTAGCTGTCGAGCTTGAAGCCGCTGATGCTACCCACACAGTTGCGGCCAATGAGGCTTTTCTGGCGGAACTCCTCGCGGGCATGCAGGTTGCTCAGATGAACTTCTACTACCGGTGAGCTAATTGCGGCTATGGCATCGGCAAGGGCTACGCTGGTGTGCGTGTAGCCGCCGGCATTCAGCACAATGCCATGGTAGGTGAAGCCCACTTCGTGCAATTTGTCAATCAGCTCACCCTCGTGGTTACTTTGAAAGTAGGCTAGCTCAAACTGCGGAAAAGCTTCCCGCAATTCGGGCAGGTAGTCGTCAAAGGAACGCGTGCCATAGATGCCTGGTTCGCGGCGGCCCAGCAAATTCAGATTGGGGCCGTTGAGGAGGAGGATTTGCATGAGAACAAAGAAGAGCGCGGAGAGATGTACTAGCTAAAAAGACCAATACTAGGTATTGTTCTGACAAAATGGTGAACAAATGACGTAAGCCGCTGGCGGCCTGGCTAAAAAACCAGCTATCCGCTAGTTCGGCTGCTTTCCGCAGGCGCAATGGCCAACGAGCACGTACCGGTAGCAGAACGAAAAGCCCAATACGGCTTGAAGGGGGAGTAGTACGGCTATCTTTGCCCGCATGTCTACCTGGTCTATCAGCATCAAACAGTTCGAGGGGTACTTGCAGCTCGAAAAGTCTCTTTCCGCTAACTCCGTGGAGGCCTATGTGCGCGACGTGCAGAAGCTGCGCCAGTACCTAGAGCTGGAAAAGCTGCCGGCCTCCCCCCAACAAGTCACCACCCGCATCCTGCGCGACTTTCTCTCGTGGCTTGGTGGGCTGGGCATGACGGCCACCTCGCAGGCGCGCACGCTCTCAGGTATCAAAGCCTTCTACAACTACCTCATCATGGAGGACCTGCTCACGCTGGACCCTACCGATACGCTAGAAACGCCCAAAACCGGCCGCAAGCTTCCTGATACGCTCAGCTACCCCGAAATAGAGCAGCTACTAAGTGCTATTGACCTGAGCACGCCCGAGGGCACGCGCAATCGGGCTATACTGGAGGTGCTGTATAGCTCCGGCCTGCGCGTGAGTGAACTAACGGAACTGCGCCTCTCTAATCTGTACGCCGACCAGGGCTTTGTGCGTGTAACGGGTAAAGGCAACAAGGAACGCCTCGTGCCCATTGGTCGCGACGCCCTCAAGCACCTTGGGTTTTACCTGCAAGGCATACGGGCTCACCTCGATATTAAGCCAGGGCACGAAGACATCGTGTTTTTAAACAAGCGGGGTACCAAGTTATCCCGCGTGATGGTGTTTCACATCATCAAGGCCGCCGCCGACCGGGCAGGCATCCGCAAGACCATCAGCCCGCACACATTTCGGCACAGCTTTGCTACCCACCTGATAGAAGGAGGTGCTGACTTGCGGGCCGTGCAGGAAATGCTGGGCCACGAAAGCATCACGACCACGGAAATCTACACCCACCTCGACCGGGACTACCTACGACAGGTGATTACGGAGTTTCACCCGCGCAGCTAACGCCCAAAGCAGGCGTGGGCGTGCCTTACACTGCTGGAGTACTCGTCCTGTCGTTCCGGGCAGGCTAGTAACCCGGCGTTGCTACTACCTACCTTTGCGCTTCCTCATGCTGCGTTTCATTGATGCCTGATGTTATAGAGCGCCCTGTGCCAGTGCGCCGCCGGGTGTTGCCTCTGCTATGGGCAGTGGTGGCCGTATTGCTTTTTCACGCTCCTTACCTCTGGCTTGGCTCCGCTAGCTACGTCACTCTCGACGATAACTTAGATACGGAAGTAGTGTTGCCCTGGTTGCTCACCCGTTCGGGTACGGCCCTCGACTACCACGCGTCCACGGTAGTGCCGGCCTTGATGAACGGGGTGCCTCGCAATGCGCTACGGCCCGGCTTAAGCCTCACGGTTTTGTTGTTTAACAGCTTCGAGCCGCTGACCGCTTACCTGCTCAATCAGCTCTTGGTGCGGTTGGTAGCGCTGCTAGGAATGTACAGGCTAGTGCGGCAATATGGCCTGCCGAAACCAGCACAACGGGGGCTAGCAGCACTTCTCGCCTTAGCCTGGGCTATACTACCCCTGTATTCCATGTACGGAATATCCGTGCTAGGGCAGCCGTGGCTGCTGCTGGCACTGCTGCAGTTGCGGCGGCCCGGCGCAAGTTGGCTGCACTTGCTGCCTCTGGTGCTCTTTCCCCTCTGGTCGAATCTGGTGTTAGCGGGGGCTTTTGTGCTGCTGGGTGGCGCAGCAGTGCTAGGTATCAATGCGGTTCGGAGTGGCCGCGTGGCGTGGCGGGCTGTGGCTGGGCTTGCGAGCATGGCGCTCCTGTATGCCGTAGTGGAATACCCTCTGCTTTACTCTCTGCTGATAGAGCGGCAATTTGTACCTCACCGAGTAGAGTTCGACTACGCCCGGCTAACTCCCGGAGGGGTAGGGGCAGGAATTCTGGCTAGTGCCCGCTACTTTTTGCTGGGCCAGTACCACGCTGGCCTTTTCCTGCGGGCCGCGCCAGTGCTGGCAGCTGGCCTAGCAGTATGGGTCACGCCGTCGCCTCGTCGTTACCCCCTGGTTAGAGAACTAAGCTTCCTTCTAGTAGTGCTAGGCCTGACGGCCGTGTTCTGTGGCTTTTACCCTCAGCTAATGGGAGCGGTGCAGAAGCAGCTTCCTTTGCTGCGTACGTTCAACCTTTCCCGGTTTCACTTTCTGACACCCTTACTCTGGTTTGTTGTGCTGGTGCTGAGTTTACGCCACCTACCGTCCGCTGCTGCGCGGTGGTCTGTAGTAGGCTTACAGCTGCTAATCGGGCTGGCTATGAACACCGAATGGGTTATCAATCTGCGATACCTAGCGGGCCGTGCGCCCGCCAATGAGCCTTCTTATGCGGCCTACGTAGCGCCCTCACTATTCCAACGCATTCAAGCCGATGTCAAGGCGCGTACTGGGTTGGAGCCAGCGCAGTATCGGGTGGCTAGCTTGGGCCTGCCGCCGGCGGTGGCTTCCCTCAATGGGTTCTACACACTAGACGCGTACCTTAACAACTACCCCCTGACCTATAAGCGCCAGTTCCGCCCCCTTATTGCCGATGAGTTGGCCCAAAGCCCCACCCTTGCTACCTACTTTGATGCGTGGGGCAACCGATGCTACTTGTTTTCTGCCGAGTTAGGTAAGAACTTCCGGGTAGGAGCCGTACCCATGCGCACCATTCGGGAGTGGCGGTTCAACGCCGCTGCTTTCCGGAAGCTGGGTGGGCGCTACGTGCTTTCGGCTGCCCGGCTTGCTACCCCAGCCCGGAGTGGTCTGCGGCTGGCCGGGGACTATGCCATGGCGGGTGCCTACTGGCATATATGGGTCTACGAGGTGCAATAGGGGAGGGGGTGAGTATAGGTCGAATGCAATGCTACAAGCTGATAGTACACATTCGTACCAATTCACTAAATCACCACGTTAGCACATCATCCCATCAGCACATCACATAATTGTCTAGATTTGGTGCTTTGGTGCGTGAGAATGGCTAAAAATACCTACAAGCAACAACCCAACACGGCTCCCGGCCGCTCCAACGAGCCCCGGCCCACAGAACCGCGCCCGGTGCGTAACCAGCCCCGTCCGGCGGAGGCCCCCGCGCGCGAACCTCGTCGTAATGAAGCAAAGGCTGCCCCGGTGCCCAAAGTGCCCCGCAAGCCCCTGCAACTTCCCCAATTTCAGCTGGGCGGGTTGTTTAGCTTTCTGCGCGACCGACGGTTCCAACTCTTCCTCGGCTTCTTCTTCCTGATTGGGTCCATCTACCTGACCATTGCCTTCCTGTCGTTCCTCTTCACGGGCCATGCTGACCAAAGCGTGGTAGAAACCGTGGGGAGTACGCCAGTAAGAGAATCTGGGCAAGAAACTGGCAACTGGCTGGGCCTACTTGGCGCCATGCTGGCTCAAACCCTCATCTACAAAGGATTTGGGGTGGCAGCCTTCGCCGTTATTCCCATTGTGTTCTTCCTAGGCTACAAGATTGTCTTCCGACGAGCGGGCGTGTCCTTTTCGTATGTGCTGAGTCTAAGCCTGTTCACTATGATCTGGCTGAGCGTATTGCTCGGCTACGTGGTGCTCACTATCCAAAGCCCCGATGCTGACCCCGCCTTGGCCCACAGCCTCGATTTCCTGTGCGGTGGTATTGGCTACGAAACGGCTTCGTTGCTCAATAGTCTCATTGGGTGGGGAACCGTGCTGCTGCTGGCCTTCCTGCTTATCTCCTTTGTGGTGTTCTTCTTCAACGTTACCAGCCTCAATCTGAACCTGCGCCGCAGCGCGGGAGAGGAGGATGACGACGAAGAGGAAGTGGCTCCGGCTCCGGCTTTCGGTGCTTCCACGGCCGCGGCCAACCGCGTAGCTCGTCCTGTGCCTTCTTTTGAAGAGGAGGAAGTAAAAGAGAAAGATGATTCGCTGGGCATCACGCTCAAGCGGGTGGGGCCTCTAGCCGCTCGCCCTGCCGTAGCGGAAGAACCAGCCCAGGAAGACTTGCCACAGCCCCAGCGCACTGGCCCGGTTGCCTCACCTAGTCCAGCATTTAGTGTTGCAGCGCCGGTAGCGGCTACGGCATCTGCCGCCGCTGCGGTTGGTGCTGGGGGCTTGGCAGCGGCCACAGTGCCGCTGAGCGTAGCTCCTGCCGCCGGGGCCGCCCTAGCAGGTGCGGTAGCTCCGGCCACTACTGCTGGGGTGCCAGCCAGCGGACCCAGCTTCTCCGTGGAAGCACCTGCCCTGGAGGTTGCTCCCCCAGTGCCGGCTCGCGTACCCACGCCTTTGTCCATGGCTGACTTGGTGGATGATGCCACTCCCTTACCAGTAGCAAAAGCACCGGTAGCACCCGTTGTGCCCGCAGCTCCGTCGGTAGCATCCGGCTTGTCGTTTGAGGTAGAAGATGCCACGGCGCCCGAGGCCACAGCCCACGAACTGGACCCCGCAGCTGGGGCAGATATGGCCGTCATTGCACAGGAGGATGAAGATGCGGAGGCCATGCCAACCGGCGAGTACGACCCTACCCTCGACCTGCCCCGCTACCAGTATCCTACCCTTGACCTACTAAACGACTATGGTCCTGCCAAGGCGCAGGTAACCAAGGAGGAACTAGAGGCCAACAAGGACCGGATTGTAGAAACGCTGGGCCATTATGGCATCAACATCGCCAGCATCAAGGCTACCATCGGCCCTACCGTCACGCTCTACGAGATTGTGCCCGATGCTGGGGTGCGCATCTCCAAGATCAAGAGCCTGGAAGATGACATTGCGCTAAGCCTTGCCGCACTCGGTATCCGCATTATTGCGCCTATTCCGGGCAAGGGTACCATTGGTATTGAGGTGCCAAATACGAAAAAAGAAATGGTGAGCATCCGCTCGGTATTCAATACCGACAAGTTTGTGCACACCGAAATGGACTTGCCCATTGCCTTTGGCCGCACCATTACCAACGAGGTGTTCGTGGTCGACTTGGCCAAAATGCCCCACTTGCTGATGGCCGGTGCTACGGGCCAAGGTAAATCGGTAGGGCTGAACGTGATTCTGGCTTCTCTGCTCTACAAGCGCCATCCTTCCCAGCTCAAGTTTGTGCTTGTCGATCCTAAGAAGGTGGAACTAAGCATCTTCAATAAAATTGAGCGTCACTTCCTCGCCAAACTCCCCGACTCCGACGAGCCTATCATTACCGATACCAAGAAGGTAGTGAACACGCTCAACTCCTTATGCATGGAGATGGACCGGCGCTACGATTTGCTGAAAGACGCTGGCTGCCGCAACCTTAAGGAGTACAACCGCAAATTTGTGGAGCGCCGCCTCAACCCCAAAAAGGGGCACCGCTACATGCCTTTCATTGTACTAGTGATTGACGAGCTGGCCGATTTGATGATGACGGCCGGCAAGGAAGTCGAAACGCCTATTGCACGCCTGGCTCAGTTGGCTCGTGCCATCGGTATTCACCTCATTGTTGCCACGCAGCGCCCCTCCGTAAACGTTATTACGGGTATTATCAAGGCCAACTTCCCCTGCCGAATTTCCTTTAAAGTAACCAGCAAAATCGATTCCCGGACCATCCTGGATGCCGGCGGGGCCGACCAGCTAGTAGGGCAGGGCGACATGCTGATTTCCCAGGGCTCCGATATTATTCGGGTGCAGTGTGCCTTCATTGACACGCCGGAGGTAGACAGCTTGTGTGACTTCGTAGGAGAGCAGCAAGGGTACCCCGACGCTTACCAGCTACCCGAAGTAGTAGGCGAAAGTGGCGGTGGCAACGGCGACGCCGAAGATATGGACCCCAGCCAGCGCGACGCTATGTTTGAGGAAGCCGCCCGCGTCATCGTTACGCACCAGCAGGGTAGCACCTCGCTGCTGCAGCGCCGTCTTAAATTGGGCTACAACCGTGCGGGCCGCCTCATCGACCAACTAGAACACGCTGGTATCGTAGGGCCATTCGAAGGAAGCAAGGCCCGGGAGGTTTTGATTCCTGACGAATATAGTTTGGAACAGTTGTTGAATAGCTTGCCTAAATAGCAGCAAGTAGTACCAGCCAAGCGGGACATAATTTCGCTGGCAATTGTTTAAACAAAGTTGCGCTTTGCGCGTCTCACTGAGTACTACTCCAACACACCTCTCTACTACCTAATGAAAAAGTTTCTCACTCTGCTTGCCGTTTCTGTATCGGTTTCGACGGCTGCCTTGGCGCAGCAGGATCCGAAAGCCGGTAAGATTCTGGACCAGATGAGCGCCAAATACCAGGCGTTGAAGGCCTTCAAGGCTACCTTTACTCAAACCCTCGAAAACGATGCGGCCAAGGTGAAGGAAAATTTGAGCGGTGATATTACGGTGAGTGGGCAGAAGTTTCGCCTAAAGATGAGTGGCCAGGAGGTCATCAACAACGGCCAGACTCTGTGGACTTATATGCGGGCTGAAAATGAAGTGAACATTTCCGACTACGAGCCCGAAGACCAGGAAATTTCCCCTTCCCAGATCTATACCCTATATAAAAAGGGCTATAAGTACTCCTACGTGCAGGAAGCCAAAGAAGGCGGAGAGCTAGTAGACGTTATCGAGCTTTCCCCGGAAGACCGCTCCAACCCGGTATATAAGGTGCGCCTGAAAGTAAGTAAGGCTGATAAATCGGTGAAAAGCTGGCAGATGTTCAAGAAGAACGGTAACCGCTACACCTATAAGATTAGCAAGTTCCAACCCAACCCTCCGGTTGACGCTACCACCTTCACCTTCGATAAAAACAAGTACAAGGGCGTTAAGGTGATTGACCTGCGCTAGACGCCCAGCAGTGCTGCCATTCTGACCGGCCCGCTCTTGCATCAATGCAGGGGCGGGCCGGTGTGCGTTGGTCGTAGAGTAGTGCTGTAGCCTATTGATCTGTATGGAAGAGTAAACTATCTTCCGTGCTTAAGACTACTTACTAGCACTATATACCCGTGAAGGAAGATTTTCTACACTACGTTTGGCAGCATCAGTATTTCGAAAAAGCTAACCTATGCACGCAGGAAGGACAGCCCATTACGGTGCTGCGGCCTGGCATGCGCAACCCCGATGCCGGGCCTGATTTCTTGGGTGCCCGCCTACAGCTAGGTGAGGTAGAGTGGAACGGGGCCGTGGAGATACACCTGCGCGCATCTGACTGGTACCGCCACTACCATCAGCAGGACCCCAAATACGACCAAGTAGTGCTACACGTAGTGCACACAGCCGATCAGGAAGTGCAGCGCACTAACGGCTCGGTAGTACCGGCGTTAGAGCTTGCCCCACGCCTGTCGCCGGCTTTGCTCCACGCCTACGAGCGGCTTACTACCCCCACGGCTGCCGAGTTGCTCCCGTGTGCGTCCTTGCTCAGCCAAGTGCCCAGCCTCACGCGTACCATGATGACTGGGCGGGCGCTACTGGAACGGATGGAAAATAAGGCGGCTGTCATTACAGGCTTGCATCAGCAACTGGGTCAAGATTGGGAAGCTACGGCGTGGCATGTCGTAGCAGCGGCCTTTGGGTTTCAAAAAAACACGGAGCCATTAGCCCGGCTTGCCAAAGCCCTGCCGCTAGCTGTGCTGCGCCGTCACCGCCACGACCCCCGCCAACTGGAAGCTCTATTATTTGGGCAAGCGGGCTTCTTAGGTGCTGGCGAGGATGTAGCGCACGACCTGTATATCCGGGACTTAAGCCAGGAGTATGCGTTTTTGCGCCACAAGTACAACCTAGCCGGCACGGCTCTGGCTGCGCACGAGTGGAACTTCTTGCGGTTGCGCCCTGCTAATTTCCCCACGGTGCGCCTCGCGCAATTAGCTGGCTTGCTGCACGCGCGGCCTGCTCTCTTTGACGCCCTGCTAACTGCTACCGATGTAGCAGCTCTGCTACAGTTTTTTGCCGCACCTATTTCGGCTTACTGGCAAACTCACTACCGGCCTGGTAAGGCCGGGAAGGTGCCCGCTTTAGGCCGAACTAGCCTACATGTGCTCATCACCAATGTGGTTGTACCCTTGCGAGTGGCGTACTACCAGCACGTAGGAAACCCAGAATTGGTGGAAGCTGCCGTAGCTTTGCTAGATCAGCTACCCGCCGAATACAACCACGTGACCGACCTCTACGATACGTTAGGCTTCATCCACCGCACCGCTGCTGATTCGCAGGGGCTGCTGGCGCTGCATAAAGGCTACTGCACGCCACGCCGGTGTTTGCACTGCGCCATTGGTAGCCGCCTGCTGCAAACCAAGCCCGCCGCCCGGTGCGAATAATACTGGCACTCCTCCTTAATGCTGCCTTGCTAGGAGGGCTGCTTGTGTGGTTGCGGCGGCAGCACCAGAAGCCCCGTATAGGCGGTTGGGTGCTTCCTACCTTACTGCTGAAGCTAGCCACCACGGGGCTGTCGGTGCGCTTCATGAGTGAAGACTCCTACCTCTTCACGATGTGGGCGCGGCGCATGACGGTGCAGTTTTGGCAGCAGCCTAAGGCGTGGCTGCAAATGCTAGGACAGGAAGAATTTCACTTTGGTAGTTGGCACCTCATCTATCATGGTTTTTCTAACACCCTGTTCATGATGAAAGTCCTTTCGATGCTGAACGTAGTATCGGGAGGTGTGGTGTGGCTCAATGCCCTATACCTGTCGTTGTTTAGCTTTTGGGGCGCTTGGACACTGGCGTGCACGATTGGTCGCTTGTGGCCCGCCGCCCGACCAGGCGGCGTAGTTATCGGCTTTTTGCTGTGGCCAACGGTGGTGTATTGGACGTCTGGGCTGACCAAGGAAAGCCTGCTGGTGGGCAGTGGTGCGGCTTTGCTGGCCTATGTGTTGCAGCTATACTACCCATTGCTCTCGGGGCGGCAGTGGCAGAAAGTGGCCCTCGTGATACTGCTGGGGTGGCTGCATTTCAAGATGCGGTTCTTTTTTGCCGCCGTGCTACTAGGCGTTTTAGCGGGCTTAGGATTGATACGAGTCCTTCAGCGTCTCACTGGTACGCGCCGCCGGATGCCGCAACTGCTGCTAATGGTAGGGCTGCTGAGCGCTGGAGCTTGGGCCGCCAGTGAAATTAGCCCGGCCTTCCGGCTCAATAAGTTTACCAGCCAGCTCCAGCGCAACTACACCGACCTGTTAGCTATATCGCGCAATCGACCACATCTGGAGTACCCTACCTTGGCGCCCACTACAGAGAGCGTATTGCGCAATGCTCCGGCGGCCATTTTTAATGCTACCACGCGCCCCTGGCCTTGGGAGGGAACCAGCTTGCTGTACTTAATAGCCGGTATGGAAAACGCGCTGCTGGCGGCGCTATTGCTACTAGCGGCTTGGGCGGTAGTCCAGCGGCGGAGTGGTAAGCTACCATTTGGCGTGATGCTGGCCCTTCTGCTGTACTGTCTGCTGCTGGCCATTTTACTCGGGCTATCAACCCCCAACTTGGGTACCCTGAGTCGCTACCGGGTAGCGTTTCTTCCCTTTCTGTTGCTGCTCATCACGCAAAATGAGTATTTCTGCGGAGTAGTAAAGCGTCTAAGGGGGTAGGAACATCTGTTGCAACCCAACTGTTAGCACTAGGACCCTGGCTTCCATTACCTACATGATCATCTGCCGCAGGTGGTCCGGGCGAGAAGCTGTATCTTTGCTGTTGAAATAACCTATCGGCCGCGCTACGCGGCCGTTTTTCGCTTGTATGGAAAATCCCGTAATCATTCTCGGCGCACAAACCGTTGGCACTACTGCCCTAGATGCTTTTCAGAGCAACGACGTGGTCGTATACTGCCTGCTCGACGACGACACGAAGCTGCAAAACACCGAGTTGAACGATGTGCCCGTGATGGGTAACACCGACGATAAAGAGCTACTGAAGCTACTTGGTAAGAAGTGCGAAGTGTTTGTGGCTACCGATGATACTGCCAGCCGCAAAAGCCTCACCAGCATGCTGCGCGATGAATATGAGGTAGCACCAGTGAATGCTATTCACCAGCGCGCCAGCGTATCGGAACACGCGTGGCTGGGCCATGGTAACCTCATTGGGCCCAATGCCGTGGTGGCCGGCAACGCCAAGCTCGGTGATGGCTGCATCGTGGGGGCCAACGCTGTGATAGACGTAAAAGCAGAGCTGGGCGACTACTCCCAACTAGGTGCTGGTGCTATTCTGAATGCCGGCGTAGTAGTAGGCGAGCAAGCTTCATTGGAGCCGGCGCGGTAGTAGTAGCTGGCGTTAAGATTGGAGCCAAGGCGCGCGTAGGAGCTGGATCGGTGGTAGTAGCCGATGTGCCTGCCAACCAAACCGTGTTCGGTAACCCCGCTCAAAAAGTATAAATCGTAGACCCAAGAAGTACGGCTAGAAGTAGGGGCCGCCCGCTCAGCCTTTTTGCCGTTTACTTCTCGCTTCTGATAACACCATGGACTACCTCGTTCTGCTGTATTACTGCTACACGCCCCTTGCTAACCCCGAAGAGTTCCGGGAAGAGCACCACCGGCTGTGTTTGCGCCTGCATCTGCTGGGCCGCATCATTGTGGCTTCGGAAGGACTAAATGGCACTGTGTCGGGCCGCCGGGCTGATTGTGAAGAGTACATGCGGCTGGTGAAGGCTGACCCGCGTTTTGCCGCTCTGGAGTTTAAAATAGAAGAGGCATCGGCCCACACCTTTCAGAAGCTGCATGTGCGCGTGAAGCCCGAAATTGTAAATGTGGGCCTCCCGCACATTAAGCCCTATGAGCGTACAGGAATTCACCTCTCGCCCGAGGAGTTTCGGGATTTGAAGGACCAAGACGACGTCGTAGTGCTCGATGTTCGCTCTGACTATGAGCACCACTTGGGCCGCTTTAAAAATGCCGTAACCCTGGATATTGAGAACTTCCGCGAGTTTCCCGAGAAGGTAAACGAGCTGGAACAGTACAAGGGCAAGAAGGTCCTGACGTACTGCACGGGTGGCATCAAATGCGAAAAGGCCAGCGCGTTTCTGTTGGAACAAGGCTTCGAAAACGTGTACCAGCTCCACGGCGGTATCATCAAATATGGCTTGGAGGCTGGTGGTGAGGACTTCGAGGGCAAGTGCTACGTGTTCGATGGGCGCGTGGCCGTGGATGTGAACAGCGTCAACCCAACCGTCATCAGCCACTGCCACCATTGCCATACGCCTTCTGACCGCATGGTGAACTGCGCCAACCCGCATTGCAACGCCCACGTACCGCTGTGTGAGGCCTGCGGGCAGCAGCTAGAAGGCGCTTGTTCGGAGGCCTGCCAGCAGCATCCCGACAAGCGCCCGTACGACGGCACAGGTACCTACCCTAAACACAGCAACAACTACAACCCCGAGCAGGGACTGCTTTCCTACCGGGCGCCCGTTCGGTAAGCCAGATAATCTTTTTTCTGTCATCCGGAGCACAAGCGTAGTACCAGCACAGGGCAGAACAGGTAACCTAACGGTGACGTGTTCAGTTCTCTACTGGCTCTGGACTTGCGCTCTGGATGACAGTTGTTTTTAGGTCTGTACCCAAACTGTCGTTTTTCGCGTACCATTGCACCTTCCTTTTCCTCCAACATTCCCTGCGCATGGCTATTCCCGAATCGGAGCTGATTCTTAACAAAGACGGCAGCATCTACCACCTGAACCTGATTCCTGACCATATTTCCGATACGATTATCACCGTGGGCGACCCGGAGCGCGTGGCTACGGTGAGCCAGCACTTCGACTCCATTGAGACCAAGATTCACAAGCGGGAATTTGTGACCCACGTGGGGTACTACCACGGCAAGCGGGTGACGGTTATCAGCTCAGGCATGGGCACCGACAACATCGACATTCTGCTTAATGAGCTGGACGCCCTGGTAAACGTGGATTTGTTTACGCGCGAGGCTCGGCCCCTGGAAGAGCGCATTTCCCTGCGCATCATCCGCGTGGGCACTAGTGGCTCCTTGCAGCCAGATATTCCGGTGGGCTCCCTGCTGGTTTCGGAGCACGCAGTGGGCCTCGATTCCCTTATGCAATTTTACCCCCTGGTCGAAACGGGCCTCGAAGTAGACGTAGCGCGCGGCGTGCAGGAAAGCTTGCAGCTTGAGTACCGCCCGTACTGCGTGCGTGGTTCCGACCTGCTGCGTGAGCAACTGGGCGCCGGAATGGTAGTTGGCAATACGCTCACTTGCCCCGGCTTCTACGGTCCGCAAGGTCGCGTGCTGCGCCTCGACCTGCGCATGCCCGACCTCATCGAGAAGTTTCAGCAGTTCCGCCACCACAGCGCCGAAGGCGAGTTTCGCCTCACCAACTTTGAAATGGAAACGGCTGGTTACTACGCTCTAGGCCGAATGCTGGGTCATGACGTGGTGTCGCTCAACGCTATTGTGGCCAACCGGGCCACGGGCGAGTTTGCCACCAATTCGGAGGCCATCATCAACAACTTAATTGCCACGACGCTTTCCCGTTTGTAGTCCTTGCTACCAGCGCCAAGACCATAAAAAAAGCCTTCCCATAATTGGGAAGGCTTTTTTTGTTACGTAAGGCAATAGCGTATGCTGTAGATGCATGGACTAGGCCTCTTGGTGCAACCACTCTTTCTTCTTGAGCAGGTCTTGCTGGGCTTCGCGGTAGTCGGGGTCGTCTACGCAGCAGTCTACAGGGCATACTGCCGCGCACTGTGGTTCTTCGTGGAAGCCCACGCACTCGGTGCACTTATCTGAAACGATGTAGTAGTACTCGTCGGAGATGGGAGTTTGAGGCGCCACGCCAGAAACCGTCTGGCCGCCGTCCATCTGCACTTCTTTCAGTTTGGTGCCATCGGCCCAGCGCCATTGGGCTCCGCCCTCGTAAATGGCGGTGTTGGGGCATTCCGGTTCGCAGGCACCACAGTTGATGCACTCGTCGGTTATCATGATGGCCATAGCCTATTCCTCGGTTTGGGAGTGAGTAGATGAGAGTCGTAGCCCTGTATACGTAGCTGCAAGCAGGTACGGGCAGGCAAAAGTAGAAATTAGCCGTACACAGTTCAGTACTTTTGCCCCACCGATTTTTGTTTTTTCCGCTCTATGCTACATTCTGACCGCCTGGCCGCCTTCGTGGCGCTTGGCCAGCGCCTGCATCATCTCTCTGACGACGAACTAACTTCTCTAGCTTCCCGCGCCCGCAACCAAAATCCGTGGTTTGATACACCCAACGTAACGGCTGCCGTGCGGGGCATTGCGCGCTTGCTCTCCGAAGCTACCCTGCGCCAGTGGGCGGCCCGCTACCCCGCCGAGCCCGCCACCCCGCGCCAAGTAGGCGTTGTGATGGCCGGCAATATTCCGTTGGTGGGCTTCCACGACATGCTGTG
This sequence comes from Hymenobacter sp. AT01-02, assembly GCF_000961955.2. Taxonomy (NCBI): domain Bacteria; kingdom Pseudomonadati; phylum Bacteroidota; class Cytophagia; order Cytophagales; family Hymenobacteraceae; genus Hymenobacter; species Hymenobacter sp. AT01-02. Next base: position 118,780 of record NZ_JZIR02000017.1, on the reverse strand, counting down.
CGTGCTGCTTTCGGGCCATGTCCTGCTTGCCAAGCTTAGCAAGGACGATACATTCCTCATGCGCTGGGTGGCCGACGAACTGCTGCGCCTGGAGCCCCGCTTTGCCGATCAACTACAGTTTGTGGAGCGCCTGAATGCTGCGGATGCTTTTATTGCTACCGGCTCCGACAACACGGCTCGCTACTTCGAGTACTACTTCGGCAAGAAGCCCCACATCATTCGGCGCAACCGTACCAGCATTGCCATCCTGACCGGCCGCGAGTCTAACCACGACTTGGGGTTGCTGGGGGCCGACATCTTCCGGTATTACGGCCTAGGCTGCCGCAACGTGAGCAAGCTCTACGTGCCCGAAAACTACGATTTCACGCCGTTGCTTGACTCGTTGCAGCCCTGGCACCACGTGCTGGAGCACAACCGCTACCAGAACAACTACGACTACAACAAAAGCATTCTGCTGGTAAACCGCGTGCCCCACCTCGATTCTGGTTTTCTGTTGCTCACGGAAGGCGCCCAGCTTGTGTCGCCCATATCGGTACTGCACTATGGTACCTATGCCAGTGAGGTAGATTTGGTAGATCAGCTGACGGATGTGGCGGCGCAAACTCAGTGTTTGGTTTCGGCCGGAGGGCAGTATGCCGGTAGCGTTACCTTCGGCCAAGCCCAGGAACCCGGCGTGATGGACTATGCCGATGGGGTAGATACGATGGCCTTTTTAGCAGAACTGGCGTAAATAGAGTTGGAGTGCTCATCAACGGCCGGTGTGCCTCATGTATTCTTCATACGTGGCGCGGCACATTTCTAACGTTACATGGGCTGTTCCTGTCCATTTTATCCGTTCCTGCCATGATACCCGAATTAAAAACCACTGATGCCCAAATAGAAACCGTCGATAAAGATGTTATTCCGACCCTGCGGTTTTCCCAAGAGGATGTACTGACGGATCCGGCGGCCATAAAACGCCGACGCCATGATGCCGAGCGCGCTACCACCTTAGGCAATGCTTATCATGGTAAGCTCGACATCTACTTTCAAACCGAAGACGGCAGTACCAAACGTGTATACACCACTGTGTGGGCCACCCACGAAGAATATCTGACCCTGAAATCGGGTATTTCGCTACCTCTGCGGGCTGTGGTAAGCTTCGACTTTTACTAGGTGTAGCGTAGCTACTCTTCTGGTTTAGCCCTATTACAAATGAAACGGCCTTCTTTTGGGAAGGCCGTTTCTATGCGCGGGTAGCGCGGTTCTCAGGCCGCGGAACGCGACGCCACAAACACGGGCTAAGTACCGCAGTTAAAATACTTGTCGTAGGCCGACTCCGGGATGAGGCGGAATTGGCTGAGAAATTTGATCGGCCAGCGTAGCAAGCGAATCAACTCGTAATTATTTGGGTAGGCGCGAAACGTTTTGGGTGGGGTGGCCACAATCTGCTCAAACTCCTCACGCGTGAGACCCAGCCGTTTGATGCACAAGTTGATGACCTTCTCATCTTCGATGGCGTTGATGTGGCTGACTTTTTCCAAAGCAACTGCGCGGGGCATCTGGCCTGAACGTACTAGCGCTGAGTAGTTAAATAAGCGCCGGTCGATGCCAAACTTGGTGCGATTGAGGTAGTAAATAACGCTTTGGTACAAATCGTCGAAGTAGTGTGCCCCGGGGTTCACCCACTGCAATTCCCGCACTAGCAGCTCATCCACATCGGCCCGCACGTAGTCGATGTGGTAGAGCAGCGTTACGGTTTTGATGCGTCGCACGAACGCATAGTAAAACATTTCTTTCAGGTCCAGGTGAAAGCCGGGGTCGTCGGGCTTCCAGGGGCGCAGCGGTACCGTGCCAAACTGCCGGTGCACCGCTTTTAGATATTTTCCATCAAGGTAGTTCCAGCTTAGAGGCGCAATGCCCTCCGTGCGGAACGACTGCCCAATAACAATGCGCTGAATACCTTCCTTGGCTGCTACCCCGTACAGGGCGGTAGCAATTCCCAGGTCGGTGCCTTCCTCCATGTCGGGGGTAGATGCCTTCAGAAAAGCAATCTTCAGGTCTTTCGATTCGCGCCAGTCGGAGGTAATGGTACGCATTTCTACGCCCAACTTCCGGCAGGCCTTCACCATGTTCTCGCCCGCTACGGGGTTGCCAAATCCGTCGTTAAAATGCACTGCTAAGGGCCGCAGGCCGAGCTTTACCACGCAATACCAAAGCGTGAACGATGAATCTCGCCCCCCGCTTACCCCCAGCACACAGTCGTACTTCTTGCCTTTGCCCAGCCGCTTCATATCCTCAGCCATGGCGCTACGTGGCGGTGGCCCACTTCGCCCAGCGGAAAAGCGCGGTCTAGCTTGTCGTGCAACTGACAGAAGTTGCACTCCCCCCGGCCATCAAATCGAATACCGGGCACGGTGGTATCCATAATGCAGCGAGTGCACTGGCGGTAGGTACCGGTATGGGTAGTAGATGAGGATGTGGGTGCAGGGGCCGGGGTGGCAGCCGAAGAAGATGAAACCATGTAGGTTAGCTTGGGAGAGTGTCAAAAGTAAAGCCTTTGCGGCGCAGCATCTCGCCAATGGCGGTGCCTTTCTCCGCCCGAATGGGCCGGGGTACTTCTGCTACAACGAGTTCTCCGGCAAACTCATTGAAGGTGCCCTGCGCCCGAATACCGCTGGCGTCTACGGCCAGCGAGCAACCTACACTTTTTTTGCCTTCGTATGGGCCGCCCACAATGTAGCCCACGGAGGTAGTGCCGACCACAGCTATGTTGTAGAGCTGGGCCAAGATGGAGTAAGGCGTAACCCACTTTTCTCGGTAGGGGTCGTCTTCCTCCGTAATAGAATAATCTACTGTCCACGACGAGGGCGACAGGATAATCTCGGCCCCCATGCGCGCCAAGGTATGCCCGATGGAAAGGCCATCCAGAAAATTATCGGCGCAGATGTTTACGCCAATCTTACCGAGGGGCGTGTCCACGACGTTGAGGGTTTGTCCTACTGCGTAAAAAGGCTGCTCCACCATCAGTAGGTTTATTTTGTGATACTTACAGATGATTTCTCCCTGCGGATTGATAAGCAAGGCGGCGTTGTAAATGCGGCCGTCGGGGGCGCGCTCCGTCAGGCCTGCGCACAGATATACGCCGTGGCGCTGGGCCTCCTGACACAACACGGCCGAGTAGGGCCCCGGAATGGGCTGCGCATCAGTAAGGGCGCTAGGATGGGTCCAGGCGAAATCCAAGGTTTCGGGTAGTAGCACTATGTCGCAGCGTTGCTGGGCTGCTTCCTCTATCATTCGGGCGGCCCGCTCTAGGTTGCGCTGGGGCTCGCCGCCTTCTACTAGAAGCTGCCCCATGCCAATGCGCCACGTTTCAGTGGGGATGGGCACGGGGCTAGGGGTAGGCGCCGCCGCGGCTGGTGCCGGGCTAGGAGGGGGTGGGGCAGGCTTGAACGGCTTGCGCAAGGAAAAGAAGGCGGCCATGGAAGCTGACGAAATAAAAGTGCAGCGCGTGCTGGTACGCAAGTAGAAGCAAGGAGCACAAGACCCCATTCCCTCAAATGTAGTAGTAAATGGCATTCGAGGCCACCCGTGGTGGCGGTAGCACTGACCCACGCCAGAGGCCTATTGGGGCGGGAAACGGTTGTGTTTTACGGTCCATTTCCCGCCCCGCCCCGAAATTCCTACTTTTGCTAGTATTCTGAACTGACTTTTCTCCGACGATGTCTATCGCCAAAACCTATACCCCCGCCGACGTTGAAGCCAAATGGTACCAGCGCTGGCAGGAGCAAGGCTTTTTCAAAGCCAAAGCCAACCCCCGCAAGCAGCCTTACTCGGTAGTAATTCCGCCGCCTAACGTAACGGGAGTGCTGCACATGGGCCACATGCTCAACAATACGATTCAGGACGTACTGGTGCGCCGAGCCCGCATGCAGGGCAAAGAAGCCTGCTGGGTACCTGGCACCGACCACGCGTCCATTGCCACCGAAGCCAAGGTAGTGGCACTGCTCAAAGAGAAAGGTATTGAGAAAAAGGACCTGACGCGCGAGCAGTTTCTGGAGCACGCCTGGGAGTGGAAGGAAAAGTACGGCGGCATTATTCTAGAGCAGCTTAAGAAGCTAGGTGCTTCCTGCGACTGGGACCGGACGCGCTTCACTATGGAGCCGGAACTCACGGAAGCCGTGCTGCGCGTATTCGTGGACCTGTACCAGAAAGGGCTAATCTATCGGGGCATCCGCATGGTAAACTGGGACCCCAAGGGTGGCACGGCACTGTCCGACGAGGAGGTAATCCCGAAGGATACCATGGCCAAAATGTACCACCTCACTTATGAGGTAGTAGGGCAGGAGGGCCAGTTCCTGACGGTAGCCACCTCGCGCCCCGAAACCATCATGGCCGACGTGGCCGTGGCCGTGAACCCCAACGACCCGCGCTACACCCACCTGCACAACGGAGCCCGCGTACGCATTCCGCTACTGGGCCGCGACATTCCAGTAATTCTGGATGAGTACGTGAGCATCGACTTTGGTACGGGTGCGCTCAAGGTTACACCCGCCCACGACCTGAATGACTACGAGCTAGGCCTCAAGCACAACCTGCCCGTTATCGACATCCTTAATAACGATGGCACGCTCAATGAAAAAGCGCAGCTGTACGTGGGCCAGGATCGATTTGCGGCACGCCGTAACATTGTGAAGGACTTGGAGGAAGCCGGTTTGCTGGCCAAGATTGAGGAGTACGCCAGCGTGCTGCAAACCTCAGAGCGTACGGGCGCTGTTATTGAGCCACGCCTGAGCCTGCAATGGTTCCTGAAAATGGAGCACTTGGCTAAGCCAGCACTGGCCGTAGTAGAAAACGACGAGATTAAGCTGCACCCGCCCAAATTCAAGAACATGTACCGGGTGTGGATGGAGAACGTACGCGACTGGTGCATTTCGCGGCAGCTGTGGTGGGGGCAGCGCATTCCGGCCTACTACCTGCCCGACGGCACGTTTGTAGTAGCCCTCAATGTGGAGGAGGCCCTGAAACTGGCCCGCGAGCAAAGCGGCGACTACAACCTCCAAGCCACCGATTTGCGCCAAGACGAAGACGTGCTGGATACGTGGTTTTCGTCGTGGCTGTGGCCGATTTCAGTGTTCGACGGGTTTAAGGACCCCGACAACGCAGATGTTAACTATTTCTACCCAACCGATGACCTCGTAACGGCTCCCGAAATCCTGTTTTTCTGGGTGGCCCGCATGATTATGGCTGGGTTGGAGTACCGCAAGGAAGTGCCCTTCCGCAATGTGTACCTCACCGGCATCGTGCGCGACGACCAGGGTAGGAAGATGAGCAAGCAGCTCGGCAACTCGCCCGATCCGCTGGACCTCATTGCGCAATACGGTGCCGACGGCGTGCGTACTGGCATGCTGTTCTCATCCCCGGCGGGCAACGACTTGCTCTTCGATATCAAGCTAGTAGAGCAGGGCCGCAACTTCACTAACAAGCTCTGGAATGCCTTCCGTCTCATCAAAGGATGGGAGGTGAATGCCGAACTACCCTTTGTGAACGAGAAGGCCGTGGAGTGGTTCTCCGCTAAACTGCACACAACACTGGCAGAGCTGGACGAGCACTTCGATAAGTTTCGGATGAGTGACGCCCTGATGACGGTGTACAAGTTGGTGTGGGACGATTTCTGCTCAGTGTATCTGGAAATGATCAAACCAGCCTACCAGGCACCTATCGACCCGGAAACCCTGCGCCACACCACGGGCTTCCTGGAAACGCTGCTGAAGCTGCTACACCCCTTCATGCCCTTCATCACCGAAGAAATTTGGCATGAACTGGCTGAGCGCAGCCCCAAGGACTACGTGTGCGTAGCCGCCTGGCCCAAGAAGCAAATCATAGCCGGAGCTCCGGAGCTGATTGCCCGCATGGAAAAGGCCCTCGACATTGTAGCCGGGGTACGCAACATCCGCAACCAAAAAGGCCTGGGCCCTAACAAGCCTCTGACGCTGGCCGCCAAAACGGACGACGCGGCGCTGCTCCAAGACTACGATGGCATTATCCGGAAACTGGCTTCGCTCACCGAAATCAGTGCGGTAGATGCTGCGCCAGCGGCCGCCATTGGATTCGTGTCGGGTGGTGCGGAGTTCTTCGTGCCTTTGGAAGGTCAGATTGACTTGGGCGCTGAAAAGGAACGCCTGAGTAAGGAGCTGGAGTACGCCCAAGGCTTCCGCGACTCGGTGCTGAAGAAGTTGAGCAACGAGAAATTCGTGCAGAACGCCAAGCCCGACCTCGTGGAGCGTGAGCGCCAAAAGCTTGCCGATGCCGAGTCGAAGATTACGGCCCTGGAACAGAGCTTAGCTGCCTTATAAGCTGCCGAGCCAACCTATAATCTGCCAAAAAGGCCGCCGCGCTAGCGTGGCGGCCTTTTTGTTGGTACGCTAGTAACCAGGCAACCCTGTCGTACGCATTGCCGCCCGCCGAAGTGCCTCACCTTGATGGTATTGGCGGCCCCATACGGCTGTGCGTGTTACATGATATTCCTTTTCTTTAGAGCAGACAATCACCTTGACTACCTGCTCTATGAATCACTTATACACTTTGCTGACGGGCGTGGGCGTGCTGCTAAGCAGCGCGGTCGTCGCCCAATCTCCAGCGTCACGCACCATGAGCAAGCCTCCCGTAGCGGCTATTAAGCCCAAGCAACTTACTTCGCCATTCGGTACCCGCACCGACAACTACTACTGGCTCAACGAGCCCGAAAATCCTGAGGTGATTAGCTACCTCAACGCTGAGAATGCCTACGTAGATCAGCAGATGGCTCCGGTGAAAGGGTTGCAGGAAACGTTATTTAAGGAAATCAAGGGCCGCATTAAAGAGCAGGATGAGTCGGTGCCCTACCGCGAAAATGGCTACTACTACTACACCCGCTACGAAGCGGGAGGGGAGTACCCCATTTATTGCCGTAAGAAGGACAGCCTGAGCGCCCCGGAGGAAGTGCTGCTCGACGCCAACGAAATGGGTAAGGGCAAGGCGTACTTCCAAATTGGCGGTTTTGAGGTCAGCGACAACAACCACGTGCTGGCGTATTCGACCGACACGGTAAGCCGCCGCCTGTACACGCTACGCTTCCGCGACCTGAAGACCGGTAAGCTTTACCCCGAAAAAATTATCAACACCAGCGGAAACGCCGTGTGGGCAACCGATAACCAGACCGTCTTCTACACCAAGAAAGACGTGAAAACCTTGCTGCCCTGCCAGGTATACCGCCATACCCTGGGCACCGACCCCAAGCAGGATGTGCTGGTGTACGAAGAGAAGGATAATACCTTTTACACAGGGGTGGGCCGCTCCAAGTCGCGCAAGTACATCTTCCTGCAAATGGGCAGCACAATGTCGTCGGAGATGCGCTTTTTGGAGGCTGCCAAGCCCACGCAAGAGCCCAAGGTGTTTTTGCCCCGTGAGGCAGAGCACCTCTACGAAATTGAGCACTTCGGCGACCAGTTCTATGTGCTTTCCAATGCCGGCGCCCCCAACTTTCATTTGCTGAAAACGCCGGTGACGAACACCGCCAAATCGGCGTGGCAGGAGGTGATTCCGCACCGTAAGGACGTGTTTTTGGAAAACATGGAGCTATTCAAGGAGTACTTGGTGCTGGGGGAGCGAAAGGAGGGGCTACTACAGCTGCGTGTGATTCGCTGGAAGGATAAGCAGGAACACTACCTCAACTTTGGTGAGCCTACATACACTGCCGCCATCAGCATCAATCCCGAGTTTGATACCCCCATCCTGCGCTACGGCTACTCCTCGCTCACGACGCCCAACTCCACGTACGACTATGACATGAACAGCCACACCAAAAAGCTCTTGAAGGAGCAAGCGGTGCTGGGCGGCTTCAATAAGGAGGACTACGTGACGGAGCGGGTGTACGCGCCAGCCACCGACGGGACCAAAATTCCCATGTCCATTGTGTACAAGAAGGGCTTTAAGAAGGACGGCAGTGCACCCCTACTCCAGTATGCCTACGGCTCCTATGGCCTCTCCATGGATGCCACCTTTAGTGCCGGTCGTTTGAGCTTACTCAATCGGGGCTTTGCCTACGTCATTTGCCACATCCGGGGTGGGCAGGAAATGGGGCGGCAGTGGTACGAAGACGGCAAGAAACTCAAGAAGAAAAACACCTTCACCGACTTTACCGATTGCTCCAAATTCCTGATTGACCAGCAGTATACCTCGGCTCAGAAGCTGTTTGCCATGGGCGGCTCGGCAGGCGGGTTGCTAATGGGTGCTATTGTGAATATGCATCCTGAGTACTACAAGGGGGTAGTAGCCGCCGTGCCGTTTGTAGATGTGGTAACCACCATGCTCGACGAAAGCATTCCCCTGACCACCGGCGAGTACGATGAGTGGGGCAACCCCAGCCAGAAGGAGTACTACGACTACATGCTGTCGTATTCGCCCTATGATCAGGTAAGGGCTCAGGCCTACCCCAATATGCTCGTTACTACCGGCTTGCACGACTCGCAGGTGCAGTACTTCGAGCCGGCTAAGTGGGTAGCCAAACTGCGGACCGTAAAGACCGACAACAATCTGCTGCTGCTGCACACCGATATGGAGGCGGGCCACGGAGGGGCCTCGGGCCGCTTCAAGTCCATTCAGGACACAGCCCGGCAGTTTGCTTTCATGCTGCTGTTGCTGGGTATGAAGGCCTAGGCCCACGCGGGGGGCATTTTCCTGCCGCCTTAAGACCCTAGTTGAAGGCTGCTCCGGCTAACTGGAGCAGCCTTTTTTGGGTTGTAGAGGCAGCATTTCTATAAATAATAGGCGGTGCGTGCCACCTCAGGAGTAAAGTTGTGTCAGTAGCCGGTCAACAGTGGTTCGGCCGGACATTCCGTGGTCTTCGGGGCTGAAACAGCGGCGTTAGTCGGGTTATTTTCCGGCAGGCTCTGACGCGACGGTACCTTTGACCACTAGTAAACTACAGCTAACGGCTCGTCTGCCTCGTTCTGGCGACTTCCCTTCCCGCCCTCATGAAAAAACTTTTCCTTCTTCTCGCCATTACTAGCAGCGGCCACGTGGTGTTTGGCCAGGCGCCTACCGGGGAGCGGCCTGCCGGTGCAGCCCGGCCAGCGGGTGCCATGCCTGGCGGAGTGCCCGCTCCCCAGGAAGGCATTGGCCGCGTTACGGGCACTATTGTGGATGCCGATACCAAGCAGCCCGTGCCCTACGCCACCGTGGCACTGCTGAATCCCGCTACTGGCAAGCCCGTGGATGGCACTGCCGCCGACGACAACGGCAAATTCACTATCCCGCGGGTAGCGGCTGGTACGTATACCGTGCAAATCAGCTTTATTGGCTACAAAACCGTGGAAAAGCCTGGTATTGTTATCACCGATGCCGGCAATACGGTGGCGCTGGGCAATGTGGTACTAGGTTCTTCGGCCCAGAAGCTGGGCGAGGTAGTAGTGGAAGGCCAGCGCAGCCTAGTGGAGGAGAAGGTAGACCGTACCGTTTACAATGCCGAGAAAGACGAGACAACGCGCGGCGGCGATGCTACCGATGTGCTCAAGCGCGTGCCCATGCTTTCCGTGGACCTCGACGGCAACGTGAGCCTGCGGGGTAGCTCAAACATTCGGGTCCTGATCAACAACCGCCCTTCCACCATTTCGGCCAACAGCATTGCGGATGCGCTCAAGCAGATTCCGGCCGATCAGATTAAAACGGTGGAAGTAATTACCTCGCCCTCGGCTAAGTACGATGCCGAAGGTTCCGGTGGTATTATTAACATCGTTACCAAGCAAAACAACTTGCAGGGCTTTACCCTGGATTTGCGCTCTAGCGCCGGCCTACGCGGCTCCGACTTGGGCCTTAATGCCTCGTACCGGGTAGGGAAGATGGGCTTCTCGCTAGGTGGCGGTGGCCGGGCTCAGTACAACACGCCTGGCAGCTTCACGAACGACCAGCGCTCTTACTCCGTGCAGGGTAGCGACCTAAGTACCCGCTCGTTGCTGAGCCAGACGACCCAAACCGCCGATACGCGCAACCAGAACCTATTTGGTCGTTATTCCTTTGGGTGGGACTACGACATCAACAAGTATAATTTCTTGTCGGCCTCGGTGCAGCTGGGTGTGCGCAATGGCACCAACTACCAAGACGATTTGGCTACCAACACCATCTTCTACGATGGGCGGCTGAACCCAACTAACAGCAGCCTGCGCGATGTGAAAGTGCTTGACAACTCGCACACGCTGGACGCGACCATCAACTACACCCACACGTATGAAACGCCCCAGCGCGAATTTAGCTTGCTGGGCCAGTACAGCCGTAACACGCGCAATAACAACTTCACCAACTACATTTTAGAAGGCGAGGGCGCTGGCGACAACATCCGTAACCAAAACGACAGCTACAATCAGGAAATTACCCTGCAGGCTGACTACCAGACGCCTCTAAGCAAAACTCAGCTGTTGGAGTTTGGCGCCAAGGACATTATGCGCCGGGTAAACAGCGACTATACTACGTTGCTAAACGGGGAAGTACGGCCTGGTGCCAACTTGTCGAACGTGTTCGACTACAACCAGAACGTTGCCTCGGCCTATGCTTCGTACACGCTGAGTTTCCTGAAAAGCTACACCCTGAAAGCTGGTACCCGCTACGAATACACTAACATCGACGCGGATTTTCGCACGGAAAATGCGCCCTCCATTCCATCGTATGGGGTGCTGGTGCCGAGCGTAAACGTATCCCGCAAGCTGACGAACGGCAACGTATTGAAAGCCGCTTATAACCGCCGGATTCAGCGGCCTTCTTTGCAGTTCTTGAACCCGAACCGCCAAGCGGCCAACCCTCTCAACGTAACTGTGGGTAACCCCCAACTGCGGCCAGAGTACACGAACAACTTTGAAATCGGCTACAATACTTTTATCAAGCAGACTTCGCTGAACTTCTCGGCCTTTGTACGCAACACCGACGGCTCTATTCAACCGGTACGCACCGCCAACTTCGATACTATTCGTACTTCCTACGACAACATAGGTACGGAAAACGCCTACGGAGGCAGCGTGAATGCCAACGTCAATATCAACAACAAGCTGACGCTGGGAGGCGGGGTAGATGTGTACTACGCTACTCTCGACAACAACCTTTCGGATCCGCTGTACGCGGCTAGCAACCAAGGCTGGGTAGCCAGCGGCCGCCTCATGGGAGGTTACAATTTCACCAAAGGCTGGGGGCTGCAAGCGTTTAGCTTCTACCGCGGCCGGCAGGTACAGCTGCAAGGCTACCAGGGTGGCTTTGGCGTATACAGCCTGAGCGTGAAGAAGGACTTCGATGAGAAGAAAGGCACGATTGGTTTCGGTGCCGATAACTTCTTCACACCCACGAACCGCATTCGTAATGAAATCAGCACGGCTACGCTCGACCAGAATAGTGTGAACATATTTCACCGCACTAGCCTGCGCGTGAATCTGAGCTACCGCATTGGTAAGATGAGCATGGCCCAGCCAAAACGCCGCCGTTCCGTCAGCAACGATGACTTGAAGGACGGTAGCGACGGGGGCAATGGTGCCGGCGCTACCCCCGCGCAGGTACTAGCGGAGGCCGTCCCTAACGCCGCCGAACAAAACCAAAAGCCAGCCTTAGAGCTGGCTTTTGGTTTTTATGCATGCAGGCAAACATTCAACTACTCTTCTGCTTTTTATGCCTATGATAACTCACGTTGAAACCCAAGCTAGCGTAGACCCAGCCGCGGTAACGCAGCTTATCCGGGGGCGCCGGAGTATGCAGCCCGTACAGTTTGAGCCTGGCCGCGTGGTACCTGCGGCCTTATTGCGGGAGCTACTCGAAAATGCTACTTGGGCCCCTACCCATAAGCGCACGGAGCCCTGGCATTTCGTAGTATTCGGGGGTGAGGGCCGGCAAAAGCTGGCCACGTTTCAGTCGGAACTATACCGGGAGAAAGCAGGGGAGAAGTTTCAGCAGAACAAGTTTGAGAAGCTAGCGGCCAGCCCTTTGCTGAGCTCCCACGTCATCGCCATTGGTTTGAAGCGCAACCTTGAGGTGCCCGTAGTAGAAGAAGTAGCGGCCGTAGCATGCGCCGTACAAAATCTGCACCTTTCGGCCGTAGCTTATGGGCTGGCGGGGTTCTGGAGCAGTGGTGGCGTTACATACCTAGAAGAGGCCAAGCCATTTTTTGGCTTGGGGCCCAGGACCAGCTGTTGGGATTTTTCTTTCTGGGCTACCCTAAGCCGGACGCTACTGCCCGCAGCATTCGTAAGCCGCTGGATGAAAAAGTAACCTGGGTATTGGAATAGGCGGGCAAAGCAGGCCTTGGTGCATCCTGCCCAAGGAGTTTTGCGTTTGCAAACCCACACCATCACTTTCTACCATTTCACCATGGCTACTTTCTTCCTTTCTCCTTGGTCTGCCCGCCTGCTGAGCGTGCTCCGCATTGTGGTTGGGCTGCTGTTTACCTTTCACGGTTCGCAAAAGCTTTTTGGCTGGCCTCCTTCCGACCATGCCGGTAGTGCCACGGGCCTTATGCTGGTGGCAGGTATTCTAGAGTTTGGAGGAGGCTTGCTAATTCTTATTGGCTTGTTCACGCGGCCCGTAGCCTTTATCCTCTCGGGCCTGATGGCGGTGGCTTACTTTATGGCACATGCTCCCCAGCACGCCTTGCCCATCGTCAACCAAGGAGAACTGGCAGTGCTATACTGTTTCGTGTTTCTCTACCTAGCCGCGGCTGGCCCTGGCCCCTGGAGCGTAGATGCCGCCCGCACCCGCACACTAAACCGTACTGTGTAAGCTAACTCCCTTACTACCTCAGAAACAAGCAAGCCTCTACTACGACGCCAAGTGGCGCCGTAGTAGAGGCTTGCTCTCTTTAGTGTTGTTGACGCCGCCGACTAGTCTACTATTTTCAGGCTGTCGGGGACTGGACCTCGAGTAGCTTGTACCAGCTGATTTTGAAGCTGGAAGTTGACCTGCTCGCAGTCATTGAAGCGCTTCTGCGCCATCTCCAGCTCTGATTCGGCTGTGCGCAGGCGCTGGTACAGAAATAAAATGAGGCCCAACGCAATGATGAGCGCTACAAGTGGTACAAGCTTATTCATGAAGAAAAGTGAAGCTAGCAAAAGTGGGAGGTTGATTATTGAAGGGAAGTGCCGCCTCAACAATCAACCTCCAACAAGTGAGTAGCGCCCAATTAAATGGTGGTATTCGGGTCGAATTGCTCGAGGTAGTCGGCTACGCGGCGTACGAACATGCCCCCCAAGGAGCCGTCCACCACGCGGTGGTCATAGCTGTGCGAGAGGAACATGAAGTGACGCACTCCAATTAGGTCGCCTTGCGGTGTTTCAATAACAGCGGGCTTCTTCTTGATGGCACCCACGGCCATAATAGCTACCTGGGGCTGCATGATGATGGGGGTGCCCATCACGTTGCCAAAGGAGCCTACGTTGGATACCGTGTACGTGCCGCCTTCCAAGTCCTCAGGCTTAAGCTTATTGGCTCGGGCCCGATTGGCCAGGTCGTTTACGCGCTTGCTCAGGCCATTGAGGTTAAGCTGGTCGGCATTATGGATTACCGGAACAATCAGGTTGCCGGAGGGCAGGGCCACGGCAACTCCCACATTGATGTCGCGCTTCTTGATGATGTAATCACCTTCTACCGACACGTTGATGTTGGGGAAATCCTGAATGGCCCGGGCAATAGCCTGAATAAAAATGGGCGTGAAGGTTAGGTTTTCGCCCTCCCGCTTCTTGTAAGCATCCTTGTGTTTGTTGCGCCAGAGCACCAACTCGGTCACGTCGGCCTCCACAAAGCTGGTCACGTGGGGCGAAATGCGCTTGGAGTCTACCATGCGCTGGGCAATCATCTTGCGCATGCGGTCCATCTCCAGCAGCTCCTGGTTGCCACTGATGGAAGGAACAGCTTTGGTAGCAGCGGCCGGAGCGGCCGGCTGCGGTGCGGTGGGAGCAGGCTGGGCCGTGGCCGCCGGAGTAGCAGCTGGTGCTATAGGAGCAGGCGTAGGCTCAGCAGCGGCGGCAGGGGCCGGAGTAGCCTGCGGTGCGGGTGTTGACGCAGGTGCGGGTGCTGCTTGTGCCAAGGGCTGCTTACCAGCAGCTACGTAGTCTAGGATGTCTTTCTTCGTCACGCGGCCCTCACTACCTGTGCCGGGCAAGTGCTCTAGGTCACTCATGCTAATGCCTTCCTCCCGGGCAATGCTAAGCACTAAGGGGGAGTAGAAGCGGCCAGGCTGGGGCTGTGCAAGGCTAGTTGCGGCCTGTGGGTCGTGTGGCTCGGGCAGGTAAGGAACAGCAGGCTTCTCGGCGCCGTTTTCTGAAGGTGGTGCCAGTTGGGTGGTAGGTGCTGGGGCAGCGGCACTGGCCACGTCCGTTTCGATGATGGCAATAGGAGCACCCACGGCTACTACTTGGCCTTCCTGCACTAGTATTTCCTGTAATACACCGGCGTGGAGGGCGGGCACCTCCGTATCTACTTTGTCAGTTGCCACTTCCAGCACCGATTCGTCCTGCTCAATCGTCTCACCGACTTGTTTGAGCCATTTTAGAACGGTGCCTTCCATAATGGATTCGCCCATTTTGGGCATCGTCATTTCCACTCGTGCCATGCGGTTGGGATAGTTTGGGGAAAAGGGGTGGGGTGGGAGTTTCGCGGTTTGTGGCGCAAAGGTAGTAGAAAGCATCACGCCTGCACTGTGCTGGCAAGCTAGGATATTACCCAACTATACCGGCCAGGTGATTTCGCTCTTGGGCAGTGATAGAGCTCGGCGGTAGAATAAGGCCGCCGGCCCGGTATGGGTTACTGTGGCAAGCTCAGGCGCAGTAGATTTAGGGCGAGAGTAGTGGTGTACTCCACATTGAGCTGCCGGCCCCGGTCAAAGCTAAACTGCCGGCTAACGGTCTGGAACGCATCGGCGTAGGCAATGCAGATGGTACCCACAGGCTTTTCTGGCGTGCCGCCATCGGGCCCGGCAATGCCGCTGGTAGCCAGGGCCACGTCTACCCCCAAGTGATGACGCAAGCCTTCCGCCATTTCGCGCACGGTAGCTTCACTCACGGCCCCATAGGCTTCCAAGGTAGAAGCCTGCACGCCAAGCTCCCGCATCTTTATGTCGTTGCTGTAGGCTATGATGCTGCCCTGAAAGTAGCGGGAGCTGCCGGGTACTGACGTGAGGCGATGTGCCAGCAAGCCGCCGGTGCAGCTTTCGGCAGTACCTACCGTCAGTCCGCGCGCCGTCAACAACCGGCCCACGGCATCTTCCAGCTTCACCTCGCCCTCGGCAAAAATATGGTCGCCGAGCAAGGTGTACAGCTCTGGTAGCAGGGCTTGCATGCGGGCGCGCAGGTTCGGCTGCCCATCATCGTGGCCCGTAAGGCGCAGGCGTACCCCTCCCAAATAGGGTAAGTAAGCCAGCTTTACCGTGGCGGGCAGCGCACTTTCCCAGGCTGCTATTCGCTCGGCTAAGAAGGACTCGCCCAGGCCTACCGTTTGCACAACTACGTGCTCAATGGCAGGCGTCTGGAAGTGGTGCTGAAGCTTGGGCAGCACTTCATCAGTCATCAGTCCTTTCATCTCGAAAGGTACCCCCGGCATGCTCACGAATACGGTTCCTTTGTCCTCGAACCACATGCCGGGGGCCGTACCCAGGGCATTGTGCAGCACAGTGCAGTTGGCTGGTACCAGGGCCTGCTGGCGGTTTACCTCAAGCATGGGCCGGTTGTAGCGGGCGAAAATGCCCTCCACGTGGTGCAAAGTGGGTTCATGCAGCACCAGCTCGGTGCCGAAGTAGCGGGCCAACACGTGCTTGGTAAGGTCGTCCTTGGTTGGACCAGGCCACCAGTCATCAGTACTACGTCGGCGCGCTGCCGCGCCAGGTCCAGGGCAGTTACAATTTCATCGGCCCGGTCTGACACGCTGGTAATTTGGCGCACGCGTAAGCCTAGCTTCGCCAGCTCCTGACCCAGGAAGGCAGAGTTGGTGTCCACGACCTGCCCATAGAGCAGCTCATCGCCAATGGTCATGATTTCAACGACGGGAAGAGTGGGCATGCAAGCAAGGGTTAGGATGGGTGGTGGAATTGGCGCAATATTGGCACCTCGTGCCGTAACAACGCCACAACGGCTTTCTGGTTTACCCTATTTTTTGTCATGACTCCCCTCCGCACCGTTGCCCTCGGTTTCTCACTCCTGCTAGCCGCCACCCAAGTAAGCCTAGCTCAGACTAAAACGACGACCAAGAAGACCACCACGACCACTAAAAAGACGACCACCGCCAAGAAAACCACAGCGGCTAAAAAGACGACTACGCCCGTCAAGAAGACGACCACTACTACCAAAGCTACTACCCCCGTAGTGCCCGCCGCCCCCGTGAAAGCGCCCCTCACCGCCGACGAGGCTACCACGGGCTTGCGCGAGGCCCTCACCCAGGGCGTGACGCGGGCCGTAGCACAAGCTGGCCAAACGGATGGTTTCAATGCCAATGCCGATATCCGCATACCCTTTCCCCCGGAGGCTCAACTAATAGCTGCCACGCTACGCAAGGTGCGCGCCGGTGCCTTGGTCGATAACTTCGAGGTAGCGCTAAACCATGCCGCGGAAACGGCAGCGGCTCAGGCCAAGCCTATTTTCTTGAACGCAGTACAAAACCTGAGCCTGCAAGATGCGCTGACACTGGCCACTAGTAAGGAAGAAGATGCAGCTACCACACTGCTCTACGAAAAAACAGCGGCCGACTTGCGGACGTCTTTCCAACCAACGGTGCAGCAGTCTTTGGAGCAAACCGGTGCTACCAGGCTCTACGCTGAAATGGTGGCCCGCTACAATAAGATTCCGCTGGTGACGCCACTTAATCCTCAGCTGGTGCCTTATGCCACCGAGAAAACAGTGGATGGCTTGTTCGCCTCATCTCAGCCGAGGAAGGCCGCATCCGGGCCAACCCGGCGGCTCAGGGTAGTGCGTTGCTGAAGCGAGTATTCGGCAAGTAGCCGCTGCCTTCTCTATGGTCTACGGAGTGTCCACTACGTGCTGGGCACTCCGTAGTCATTTTAGGGGTTGACTGGGCTGCCTGCTAGCCCGATCAGAATGCCAGAGCGGTCGACCTTTCTAGGGGATCCATCGATAATGATGTAGCTGGCGCACGTCTGCCCGAAACAGGAGCTGATTTGGTCCGGTTTGTGCATTTAGCAGTCCTCGTAGGCACTAGCTACTGTTATTCTTTGCTGCTTTTGCCTGCTTCCATGAACAAACGCCTCCTCCTTCTGCTCCCGATGGCCGTGCTGGGCCTGCACCTTCAGGCTGCCGCCCAATTTAGCCTCCCCAAGATTGGCAACATCAAGCTGCCCATGCCTACCAAGACTACTACCACCGGCGTAAGCTCGGGCAGTGTGTCGAACACAGAAGCGGCCAACGGCTTGAAGGAGGCTTTGGTGCAGGGCATCAGCAAAGGAGCCGATCAAGCGTCGAAAACAGATGGGTTTTACTTGAATAAGTTTATCCGTATTCCTTTCCCGGCTGATGCTCAGCGCGTAGCTACTACCATGCGCTCCATTGGGCTAGGTAGCCAAGTAGATAAGTTTGAGCTTACGCTGAACCGCGGCGCCGAGGATGCCGCCAAAAGCGCCAAGCCCATCTTCCTGGCGGCCATCAAAAGCCTCACCTTTAAAGATGTGTGGGGTATTCTGACGGGTGAGAAAGACGCGGCTACCAATTACCTCAAACGAACCACCACCGAACAGCTCACGGTTGCCTTCAAGCCCATTATCCAGCAGAGCCTCGACAAAGTAGGGGCCACGCGCTACTACACCGACCTCACCACGCGCTACAACCGCATTCCAATGGTAAAGCCCGTGCAAACCGACCTAAACCAGTATGCTACTGGCAAAGCTATTGATGGCTTGTTCACGCTCATTGCTCAGGAAGAAGCCAACATTCGCGAAAATCCCGTAGCGCGCACCACGGATTTGCTCAAGAAAGTATTCGGCCGCAAGAGCTAGGCTGTCAATTATTCGAACGTGGACCTACTCATCTAACAAGAGAAAGGCCCCTGGTTGGAGAACCAGGGGCCTTTCTCTTGTATAGCTACCCTAAAAGGCAGCTAGAAATCTTACAAATCATCGTCGTCGAAGCTGGAACCACGGCGGCCGCTGCCGGTGCGGTGGCTGCCAAAGTCGTCGTCATCGTCATCATCCGCGAAGTCGTCGTCCTCATCATCGAGGCTGCCGTAGCCACGGCTGCCATCAGGATCTTCGGCGGCTTCAGCGGTAGTGAATTCTTCTTCGGTCATGCTGGCGAGGTCCAGCGCTTCGTCGTGGGAAGAACCCGTATCGCGCCACATCAGGTAGTCGGCGTACTTGGCGGAGAGCTGGTCTTCGGAATTGCCGCGGGTTTTGCTGCCGCCGGTCTTGGCGAAGTTGTCCAGCTCGTCGTCATCGTCGAGGAAGTCGTCGTCGAGGTCGTCGTATTGTCTCATGGCCTTGCTAGGGGCGGTAAGGGTGAATAAATTCGGAGGAAAAAAGCCGCACTTCGGCTGCGAAGATACGTGCCGCAGCCTTCAGAAGGTTACGCTGCTGCTTCGCAATAGGGCGAAAAAAGTGCTTCTGCTGCGAAATCAGGCAGTTCCGGTGCGTAGTAATTTTAAGAAACCGGATTCTATTTCTCTACTCTTCGGCCTGGCTACACCACTCTGCTGTTTGGATAGGCAAGGTGCGCCTACCCCTTGCACCGTGCTATTTCACAGGTGCCACTTCGCTGTGCTACCCTTCCCTAAACACGCTACCGTGCGGCCTTAGCGCCGAAGTCAGTGATTAACAACTGCTCCTGGCAAAAGTCGTACTCCTCGGGCACATTGCTTGACACCAGCACCGTGCGGCCAGCTAAGGTAGCCCGCACGTGCTCTAAATACCAGTCTACACCCGTGCGGTCGAGGTTGGTAGTTGGTTCGTCGAGCAGGAGTAAGGGAGCCTCGGCATAGAGAGCCAGAGCAAGCTTAAGGCGCTGCTTCATACCCGATGAAAAATCGCGCACTAGCTTATGGCGGGACTTTTCCAGGTACATCAGTTCAATTAGAGCCGCTGGGGTAAGACCGGGCCGGAGGGGCTTGAATCGAGTATGAAACTGAATCAATTCTGTCAAGGTCAGCTCTTCGATAAGCTCCAGATACGGCGCAGCGTAGGCCAAATACGTCGGCACTTCTTCCACCGCCACGGGCTTTCCCTGGTACGCATACGTCAGCGTGCCTTCGCTGGGCAGCAACTGCCCCGATAAGGTATTGAGCAGTGTGCTCTTGCCCGAGCCGTTTGGCCCCAAGATGGCCGTAGCCGTGCCCGCATGAAATGCGTGCGTGAGGTTGCGGAAAATCCATTCGCGGGCAAAGCGTTTGCTAAGTCCGGTTGCGGTTAGCAGCATAGGGTGCGCGTAAAAGAAAGAAAAGCAAAGGGTGAGCAGCAGAACCTGGTCCGGACGACTACGGTCCTACCCCAATCCTGCTGCTCACCCCCGGGTACGTACTCCCCGGTTTACTCGGCGCCGCCGTTGCCGTTGCGGGAGTAGCCCTTGATAACGCCCCGGCCTGAGTTGCGAATAAAATTCACTACTTCGTCACGCTCTGGAGAGGGGGAAAGCTCTAACTCAATTTGGTCGAGCGCAGCGGCGTTGTTCAGGCCACTGAGGAATAGGAGGCGGTAGAGCTGTTGGATTTCGGCAATTTTCTGGTCCGAGAAACCCCGGCGGCGTAGTCCAATGCTATTTATGCCCGAGTAAGTCAGCGGCTCACGGCCGGCCTTCACGAAGGGCGGCACGTCTTTACGAATCAGGGAGCCACCCGAAATCATGGCGTGCGGCCCGATGCGTACAAACTGGTGCACGGCCGATGAGCCCCCGACAATAGCAAAATCACCAATTTCTACATGACCTGCTACTTGCACGGTGTTAGCCAGAATGCAATTATTGCCAATTACGCAGTCGTGGGCAATGTGCACGTAAGCCATGAGCAGGCAGTTATTGCCTACTACCGTTTTTAGCTTATCTACGGTGCCCCGGTTCACCGTCACGCACTCGCGAATCACGGTGTTGTCGCCAATGTGCACAGTAGTTTTCTCGCCGGCGAACTTGAGGTCCTGGGGTTGAGCCGCAATAACGGCCCCCGGGAAGATTTTACAGTTCTTGCCAATCCGGGCCCCGGCCATGATAGTGACGTTGGGTCCAATCCAGGTGCCTTCCCCGATTTCCACGTCCTTATCAATAGTCGTGAAGGGCTCTACTACTACGTTTTGCGCAATTTTAGCCTCGGGGTGGATGTAGGCGAGTGGTTGGTTCATTCCTTTCAATTGAAAATGGGGAATCAAAAACTAAAAAGTGAAGCAGATGGCTCCGTAAAAACGGCGTAAGCCATCCGGAAGTCTTCAGCCTTAATTTTTAATTATCCTTTCGAACAATGCTAGCGGACATTTCGGCCTCCATTACCACTTTGCCGTTGACATAGGCTTTGCCGCCCATTTTGGCAATGCCACGCTTAATAGGAGCCAGCAGTTCGCACTTGAAGATGATCGTGTCGCCGGGTTTTACCATGCGACGGAAGCGGCAGTTTTCAATTCCCATGAAGTACGTCCAGTAGTTCTCGGGATCGGGCACGGTGTTCAGTACAAGAATGCCGCCAGTTTGCGCCATGGCTTCAATTTGCAGCACGCCCGGCATCACGGGGTTGCCGGGGAAGTGGCCCTGAAAAAACGGCTCGTTCATCGTTACGTTCTTCACCCCCGACACCGTATTGGCATCTAAGTGAATAATTTTGTCGATGAGCAGGAAGGGGTAGCGGTGAGGCAGCGTGGCCGCAATCTGGTTGATGTCCATTACCGGCGGCCGCGAGGGGTCGTAGGTAGGAATGGGGCTGCTATCGGCCTCCTGCATCTTTTTCTTGATGCGCTTGGCAAAGGCAACGTTGGCGGCGTGGCCCGGCCGGGCGGCCAGAATCTGCCCTTTCAAGGGGCGGCCTACCAGCGCCAAATCACCCACCAGGTCTAGGAGTTTGTGGCGCGCGGGCTCGTTCTTGTGGCGTAGGTCCACGTTGTTGAGGATGCCCTCTTTCTTAACCGCCACTTTCGGCTTGCCCAGCATTTCGGCCAGGTCGCTTAGCTCTTCCTCGCTTACCACACGGTCTACTACCACAATGGCATTGCTAAGGTCGCCACCTTTGATGAGGTTTTGTTTGTAGAGCGCTTCGAGTTCGTGCAAAAAGCAAAACGTGCGCGACGAGGCAATTTCGCTTTCAAACTGAGAAATATCGGTGAGTGAAGCGTGCTGGGAGCCCAGAACGGGGGAATTATAGTCCACCATGACCGTGAGGCGGTAGTTATTCAGCGGCAGGCCGGCAATTTCTACCGCCCGGGCGTTGTCCACGTACCGAATTTCGTCGGGAATCTCGAAGTAGTTGCGCAGGGCATTCTGCTCCTCAAGGCCTACCTCGTGCAGGGGTTTGATGAACTCGTAGCTGCTGCCATCCATAATGGGCGGCTCGGGGCCATCCAACTGAATCAGCACGTTATCGATCTGCAAGCCTACTAAAGCAGCCAGCGTGTGCTCCACCGTGTTGACACGGGCTCCGTTCTGCTCAATGGTGGTGCCACGGGATAGGTCTACCACATTATCCACGTCGGCATCCACAATGGGCTGGCCGGGCAAATCCACGCGCTGGAACTTGTAGCCGTGGTTGATGGGGGCCGGGCAGAACGTCATGGTAGCCTGTGCGCCCGTGTGAAGACCAATGCCACTCACGGTGACGGGGGCCTTGATGGTGTGTTGCTTATCGTTCATCTAAAGAAGCTAGAAGCCAGAAGCTAGGAGCTAGAAGTTGCGGCGAAGAGAAGTAAAAAAGCAGAAGCTGGAAGCCAGAAGTTATACGGTTGCCTTCTAGCTTCCAGCTTCTGCCTTCAAACGTCTTGGTCACAAAGCTAGGACTTTTCTGGCGTCTGCGAGGTGCGTTCTAGTTGAGTTAGGCGGCGCTCCAGGTCGGGAAGGTGACGAAAAATGGCGTTGGACCGTAAACTGTCGCGCAGGTTGAAGGCGGGCGAGCCTTGCAGCAGTACGCCTTCGTGCTTAATGGACTTGCCCACGCCCGACTGGGCCGTGACTGTGGTGCGGTTGGCCAGGTTTAAGTGGCCCGCAATACCGGTTTGACCAGCCAGCACGCAGAAATCACCAATTTTGGTGGAGCCAGAAATGCCGCTCTGGGACGCTACTACGGTGTGTCGGCCAATCTCCACATTATGAGCTATCTGCACGAGGTTATCCACCTTGGCACCCTCCCGAATAATAGTGGAGCCCATGGTAGCGCAGTCGATGGTCGCGTTGGCCCCGACGCTCACATTATCTTCCAGCACCACGTTGCCAATTTGCGGAATAGTGCGGTAAGAGCCATCGGGCTGGGGCGCAAAACCAAAGCCATCGGAACCAATTACGGCCCCGGCGTGAATAGTGCAGCGGCTCCCAATAACGGTCTCGGCATAGATTTTTGCGCCGGCGTATAAAATGGTGCCATCCCCAATCTTCACTCGGTCGCCGATGAACACGTGGGGAAAAATGACGACGTCTTGCCCTATTTCGCAGTTCTCGCCAATGTAGGAAAAGGCCCCGCGGTAGTGGTTTTCGCCAATGCGGGAGGTAGTGCCCATATAAGCGGGTTCCTCTACGCCGCGCTTGCCGGTACGCGTGGCCTGCTGGTAGAATTCCAGTAGCGTGGTGAAGCTGGAGTAGGGGTCATCGACCCGGATGAGAGCCGTGGCAACGGGCTGCTTCAGCTCTAGCGTGCGGCTTACAATGACGGCCGAGGCGCCCGTACTGTACAAATGGTGTTCGTATTTCAGGTTTGCCAAAAAGGAGAGGGAGCCTGCTTGGGCCTCTTCAATTTTCGCCAGCCGGTCGATGCGCTGGGTGGCGTCTCCTTCTACTGCTCCGTGCAGTACTTCTGCTATCTGGCCTACGGTAAATTCCATCGGGCAAAAGTAGAGAAAATTAGGGGTTGGTACTTGGTGCTGGGTAGGCGGCATGCAGCGCCCTGAGTAGAAAAATCAGGCTAGTGTCTAGCTGTCAGCTATTAACAACGGTTTAGAGGATCTCCTTTGGGTAGCAGATGTAATGCTTTTCAACGCGTTGGCTTAGGGCTTTTATGTTGGGCAGGTCGGATGCCTCAGCCACATTTACCACCCGGCCCCGCTTGGTCAGCACATCAATAGAGTCTTGCCCGCCCGCGTCGTAGGCGTTGTTGCTGATGCGG
This sequence comes from Hymenobacter sp. AT01-02, assembly GCF_000961955.2. NCBI lineage: Bacteria > Pseudomonadati > Bacteroidota > Cytophagia > Cytophagales > Hymenobacteraceae > Hymenobacter > Hymenobacter sp. AT01-02. The sequence continues at coordinate 95,530 of NZ_JZIR02000017.1, read as the reverse complement.
CCGGTGAGCATGAGCTGAGCCGCATCTTCTGACGACAAACGAAAATGGTCGGCAATCAGCTCCACAATGCCCAGCTTAAACTCTTCATCGAAAGGCTCCGTTTGCAACGTGATTTTGAACAGGTGGCGGTCTAATAGGCTTTGTGCTAGGTAGTTTAGTACCTTGTCGGGGTGGTCGGCCCAGAGCTTCACGGCGCTCCACACATCCGTATCGTCGAGGCGAGTGAAGCGGCGCAGGATTTGGTCGTCCTGCTCAAACTCTTTCTGCGTGACGGTGCGGGAAAGAAAGAAGTGCAGGGCCGGGGAAGCTGGTACGTGGTGCCCCGCCCGCACCAAGTCGCGGGCCCGCTGCATTATCCGGATAACCATCTGCTCGGCGCTAGTTACGGTTTTGTGCAGGTACACCTGCCAGTACATCAGGCGGCGGCTTACCAGGAAATTCTCGATGCTGTATACGGCCTTTTCCTCTAGCACCAGCCTCTCGTCCACTACCGTCAGCATCTTAATAAGGCGGTCGGCGCCGGGGCGGCCTTCCTGCACGCCGGTGTAAAACGAGTCGCGGTTGAGGTAGTCGAGGCGGTCCATGTCCAGCTGGCTGCTGACCAGTTGGTGGAAAAAAGGCCGCGTATAGGTTCCCTCAAAAATCTGAATGGCCAGATCAAGGGCGCCATGGTGCTCGGCATTGAGCTTGCGCATCAGGTGCAAACTTAGTTCTTCGTGGTGCACCTCGTGGAAGATGCTGCGCTCTAGGGCGTGGGAGAGGGGGCCATGGCCAATATCGTGCAGGAGAATGGCGGCCATAGCGGCCTCGCCTTCCTTTGCCGAAATTTTGATGCCCTTGTCTTTGAGCGTGCGCAGGGCCAGGGTCATCAGGTGCATGGCGCCCAGGGCGTGGTGGAAGCGCGTATGCAGGGCCCCAGGGTACACAAATAAGGTGAGTCCAAGCTGCTGAATACGGCGTAGGCGCTGAAAATAGGAGTGCTCAATCAGGTCGAACAACAGCTCGGTGGGAATCGTGACGAAGCCGTACACCGGGTCGTTGAAGATTTTCTTTTTGTTCATAGGAGGGTAGCGCCGAGCTTACGCTCTGCGCATCGGTGAACGTATTCGGAGGAGCGTGGTTTATCTTCTTGCGTAGGAGCCCAAAACCTGCGCTCCACGCAACACTCAACAATTTTCGGCTACTTTACCGCCGAGTTGCTGCCCCGAGTATAGGGGAACAAGAATTTTTAAACCAAAAACCTGGGATTGGGAGTAAAGCTACTTACGAAACTTTAGTTGCAACCTGTTTAAGCTGTTTGGGCTCTCTGGAGTCTATCAGCGGCGGGCACAACTGATAAAGCTCGTTTCATGACGCCCAGCGCCCATGTGCCGGGTACCATCTCACATTCCCCATCCATGCAACAATACAGCATCCTCTGGGCCGACGACGAAATCGACCTCCTGAAACCACACATTCTCTTCCTCAAAGACAAAGGCTACGACGTGACGGGCGTTAACTCCGGCGCCGATGCTATTGAGCAGATTCAGGAGCAGACGTACGACATCGTGTTTCTGGATGAAAATATGCCCGGCCTTACGGGCCTCGAAACCCTCACCGAAATCAAAACCATCCGGCCTACCGTGCCTGTGGTCATGATTACCAAGAGCGAGGAAGAGCACATCATGGAGGAAGCCATCGGCTCTAAAATTGCCGACTACCTCATCAAGCCCGTTAACCCCAACCAGATTTTGTTGGCGGTGAAGAAGGTGCTGGACAACAAGCGCCTCGTGTCCGAAAAAACCAATTCCGGCTACCAGCGCGACTTCCGCCAACTGGGCATGCAACTCTCCGACCGCCTTACGGCTTCGGAGTGGGCTGAAGTGTATAAAAAGCTGGTGTACTGGGAGCTGGAAATCAACGAGACGGAAGGCAAGAGCATGGCCGACGTCTTCAACATGCAGAAAGACGAAGCCAATACCTACTTCGGCCGCTTCATTACGGAAAACTACGAGGACTGGGTAAACGGCGACGAAGAGGCCCCGCTAATGTCGCACCAGCTGTTTAAGGAGCGAGTGTTTCCGATGCTGAAAGACACCGGCGACACGCCCGTTTACTTCGTGCTCATCGACAACCTGCGCTACGACCAGTGGAAGGTACTGGAGCCTATCATTGCTGAGTTGTTTACTGTAGACTCCGAGGAGACTTACTACAGTATTCTGCCGACTACTACTGCCTACGCCCGCAACGCCATCTTCTCGGGTATGATGCCCGGCGACATTCAGAAAAAGTACCCCAACCTGTGGGTATGGGATGACGACGATGAAGGCAAAAACCTGCACGAGGCCGAGTTCATGGAAATCATGTTCCAGAAAGCCGGGCAGAAAGCCAAGTACAGCTACAATAAGGTAACCAACCTGCAAGCGGGTAAAGACCTGCTGGGCAAAATGGCCAACTTGCACAATAACTTCAAGTTGAACGTCATTGTCTACAACTTTGTGGACATGCTCTCCCACGCCCGCACCGACATGGCCATGATTCGGGAACTGGCCGCCGATGAGTCGGCGTACCGTAGCATCACCCGTTCCTGGTTCCTGCACTCCCCGCTGTATGAAATGTTGCAGCAGATTGCCGAGCGCAAGGGCAAGCTTATCATCACCACCGACCACGGCACAATTCGGGTGAAGCGCCCGTACAAAATTGTGGGCGACCGGAATACGAACACGAACCTGCGCTATAAGCACGGCAAAAACTTGGGCTTCGACGATTCGCGCGACGTGTTTACGGTGCGTAAGCCGGAGCGGGTATTCTTACCCCGCGAGAACGTGAGCACCGCTTACGTCTTTACTGTGGGCGACTACTTCTTCGCCTACCCCAACAATTACAACTACTACGTGAACTACTACAAGGACACGTTCCAGCACGGCGGCATTTCGCTGGAGGAATGCATTATTCCTTACGTAGTGCTGAGCCCGAAAGGGTAGTAGCCAAAACCTAGCTTCGCACGAAAAAGGCTGGTCAACTGACCAGCCTTTTTTGTTGTGGTTGACGTAAAGAACCGCGCACGCAACTCATGGATACCTATTCTGTTAGAGGCCGAGTGAATGCCCTCAAGGGCCCAGGAAACACACAAACTTGGCTGTTAGAAAGACAAACGTCATACAACGTGCCGAATCATATACAGTGAGGCCGCAGCAACGGCCGCCCAGAGCAGCATACCTAGTAGGTAGGGGCGGATTCCCACCGCTTTTATCACTGTGGCTGATAAGCCTGTTCCTATGCAGAAAAGCGTTACGGTAAGCCCTTCCTTGGCTAGAGCAACGAGTAGGGGCCCGAACGAGTGAACTTCCCGTACAAACGTATTGAGTAGCATAGCTCCCACGAATCCAACGATGAAGTAGGGAACCTGTATCTTCACTCCCCGTTGCCGAAAAAGTACGGCGGTACCCAGCGCTACTGGTACAATCCAGAGGGCGCGGGCTAGCTTCACGGTGGTGGCTACTTCGAGGGCCTGGTGGCCGTAGGCCGTAGCGGCACCCACCACCGAGGAGGTATCATGAATGGCAATGGCGCACCACAAGCCAAATTGTGTTTGTGTTAGTTGCAGGGCGTAGCCAATAGGCGGGAAAATGAACAAGGCAATGGCATTGAGCACGAACACCGTGCCTAGCGCCGCCGACATTTCCGTGTCCTGGGCGCGCAAAACTGGCCCCACGGCCGCAATAGCCGAACCGCCGCAGATGGCAGTGCCGCAGGAAATTAAGTGCACGACAGTGCGTCCCAGACCCAGCCACTTACCTACACCATAGCCCAGCACCAGCGTGCCGAATATGGAGGCAAGCGTGAAGAGCAGCCCTTCTTTACCGGCCGCTACCGCCGAATGCGCGTTCATACCGAAGCCCAGTCCCACCACTGAAAACTGCAACAGCCGCTGCGTAAGACGGCGGGTGTAGTTGCTGAACGGGTTGCCTACCGTTTGAGCCAATACCAACCCAAGGGCCAGGGCCAGGGGCGGCGAAACCCACGGGGTAAGGCAGAAGCCCAGCAAGATAAAGAACACAGCCTGCCGGAGCGTAATGTGGTAACCAAATACAGAATGAGCAGTGTAAAAACACTGTAGAAAACCGTTAGCAGGCAGTTTTTCCTGAGAAGCTTGAAGCTTGGTAGAACTCACGATGGGCGAATGAAATAGGGTGCCCAAAAGTACACCTGCGTCCATTGCCCAGATAACCAATAATTGTTATCTGCTATTACCAGAAGTTATGCGGTTAGGGTGATTACCCGGCCTGTCAGTTCGTTGGGCCAGGATTTTTGACTCATCTATTCAATAGCACCTAGACCAGCCAGCAGTTTTACCTAAGTGTGCGGTATTGATGCTTGGCGTACTGTAAGAAACGGTCGGCCGCTCCCGATAAAGGCTCGCCTTGCAGCCAAACTGCCTCAAACTGCCGAGTCAGAATTAGCTCCGGAACGGGCACGATTTCCAGCAGACCCGCCGCTACTTCTTTTTGCAAGGCTTGCCGCGACACAAATCCTACGGCTTCGGGTGCTACCTCCAGGTAGGTTTTAATAGCCTCCGTACTGTTAAAGTAAAACGATACCTCTAGGTCGCTTAGTTTGAGCTGGTGGGCGCGCAGAGCATGCTCAAGAACTTCTAGCGTGCCCGAGCCTCGCTCGCGCAACACCAGTGGTTGGCGCAGCACGTCAGCTAGTGGCATGGGCGCGGGGGTACCTGTCCGGGCTTGGCGCACTACTACTAGCTCATCCTCTAGTAGTAACTCGTAGTGTAAGTCGCGGCTTTTGCTGCGCCCTTCCACAAAACCCAGGTCCAACTGTCCGCGCAGCAGCGCTTCTGCCACCTGTTCGGAGTTGCCGTTGAGTAAGGTCAACGTAACGTGGGAGTAGCGGGCCTGAAAGCCAGGAAGCAGCCGCGGAATGATGTACTGGGCTAGGGTCGTGCTGGCTCCCAGGCGTAGGCGTCCACCACCATCGTTGCGTAAGCCGTGCAGGGTTTCGCTTAATTGCTGGTCTAGAGTTGCTACTGCGTCGGCGTGGGTGAGAAGAGCTTGGCCGGCGGGGGTAAGGCTGATGCGGTTACCACGGCGCTCAAACAGGCGTTGCTCATAGGTGCGCTCCAACTCCCGGACGTGTTTGGTAACGGCAGGCTGCGTGATAAAAAGCTCCTGGGCCGCCTTGGTAAAGCTCGAGTGCCGGGCTACAGACTGAAACACGCGTAAACGATAATCGGGCATGGGTGCAAGGTACACTACCGCCCGAATAAGAAGTTGGTGGCGCGAAGGATGCTTTGGGTGGTAACCGCAGCAAGCTATGCCTGTGCTTAACTATGCAGCCGGGTTGATAGTGGTACAGTTGCCCGCAGGGTTTTAGTAGCGGGTAGGCTAATTTGCGCGGCGTTTCTCTTCCTCGGCGCCCCCGGTTCGGCGGGCAGGAGCTACTTTGTCGTTGCCGAAGCGGTAGGAAAACGCCAGCGTAACAATGCGTACGTCGCCGCGCTGATAGAAGCGTTCCACATAGTTATTGTACGAGGAAATTGCCCGAACCTTGTTGGTATACAGAATATCGGTAGCGTTGAGCTTGAGCGTGCCCTTTTGATTCCACACCAGTTTCTGAATTCCTAAGGCAAGCTGTCCGTTGGGCCGCACATCCAAGAAGCCGTATTGCTCCCGCGACTGATAACTGCCGTTTAGCTCGGCGCTCCAGCCTTTCCCAAATGTGAAAGTGCTGTTACTAGTCAGTGTGAAGGCCAAGCGCCCCCGGTTCAGGGCCGTACCGGCTAGGTTGCCGGTGAAGCGGTTGTAGTAAAATACGCCATTGTTGTACACCGTCCACCACTTTGCAAGCTCCACGGGAGCTGTCAGCGTAAGGGCGTAGTAGTGCTGCTGGCCTAGGTTTACGGTGGTGGCCACAACAGTGCTATCTGTTTCGGGCTGCACCACACCAATGAGTGGGTTGCGAGTAATGCTATAGCTTACGCCAGTGGAAAACTTCTGCTTGAAAGTGTGGGTCAGCTCTACGTTGTAGCTGGTTTGTGGGCGTAAACCGGGGTTGCCCGCTTCAAACGTGGTAGGATCTACGATGATGCGAAAAGGGTTTAGCTGCTGATACGAAGGCCGGTCGATGCGCCGACTCAACGATACTGCTACCTCGTGCTGATCATTGAAGGTTTGCTTTAGGGCGGCGCTGGGGAATAGCTGGGCGTAACGACGGATAAAGCGTGCATCGCCTACTACCTGATGGCCCGTAGCACGGGTTTGTTCACCTCGCAGGCCAGCTTGCAGGTTTAGCTTGCCTAGAGTCTGGTTGAAATTCACGTAAGCCGCCGTAATCCGCTCGTCGTACATAAATCGGTTCGACTGGTTGACATCTACAGTGCGCACGCCGTTTTCGGTGTTCTCAAACTGCACATCGTTGTCGGAATTCACACGGCTGGCCTTGGCCCCAACTTCCAGGCGCGCCTGTCTTGCCAGTGGCTGCACGTAGTCCGCCTTCACCGATTGAATGGCAAGGTCGCCGTTCTGGTTGCTGTAAAGCAACGTAGTAGGCCGTCCCGATAATAGGTACGTAGTCGTGAGGTCCTGGAGGCGCTGCGTGCCGTAATGGGCGTAGTCGACGTCGGCCGTTAGCTCGCGGGTGCCGTTGGAGTCGGGGGCAAATGTATGACGCAGGTTGAGGTTAGCAGTGGCGTTGGGCGAGCGGAAACTGCGGTTTACCTGGGCCGTGTACTGGTCATCCAATGCTCCGGTCGTGTCGTACAGGGTAGTCCTATTCGTGCCAGGTAGCCGAGGGTTTCGCGCCGCCAAACCGCTCACTACGGCTCCTACCACCGTGTGGTCGGTAAGAGTATAATCCACTCCGGCCTTCCAACCGTGCGAGCGAGTAGTGGGATAGAGGCGGTTCACTTGGTCGCTGCTACCCACAAATACTCGCTCAGTACCCTCTGTTCGGTAAAAGTCCCGGTGGATATCCAGCTTGCCTAAGCCACCGCGGTTGGCATAGGAATAGCTGCCAAATAAGTTAAGCTTGTCGTGGCGATGATTCATCGACAGGCTTCCATTGAACTTGTTGTAATAGCCGCGGCCGTAGCTGGCATTGACGGTGCCGTTGGTGCCCTGGCGCTGGTCCTTCTTAAGGTTGATGGCAATGATGCCAGCCCCGCCCTGGGCGTCGTACTTGGCAGGCGGGTTAGTGATCAGCTCAATGTTCTTAACCTGATCGGCAGGTAGGGCGCGCAGATAGTCGGCTAGTTCGGTACCCGTCATGGGCTGGCGCTTACCATCAATCAGTACCAACAGGCCCTGTTTACCACGGAGAGCTACGTTATCGTTGCCATCTACCGTTACCCCAGGGGCGCGGCTGAGCACGTCTAGCGTGGTGTTGCCAGCCGCTAGCGTGCTATTTTCCACGTTCACTATGGTGCGGTCAGCTTCACGTTGGTAAATGGGCTTCTGCCCCATTACTGTCACTTCTTTCAGGGCCGTAGCACCGCTAGGAGCTAGCTTTAGAGCGGGGAGCGACGTGCTGCTGCTAATTTCCAGTGGCCCGGCCCAAGTCCGCGCAAATCCCAGTTGAGAGGCTGAAACCAGGTAGCGCCCGGCGGGTAGCGCCTCAAACCTAAAGGCGCCAGTTGCGTCGCTAAACTCAGTTTTAACTACTGCAGAATCGGCGGCCCGGTGCACGATGATGGTAGCGAATTCAATGGGTTTGCCAGTGCTTTCCTGCACGGCTCCGGTTAGGCTAGCAGTGCTTTGGGCCCAGGCAGGAGCTATAAAAAGCAGGCATAAGAACATAGCGGGCCACCGGAATAGCCCATTGATGAGGGTTTCCATACGCAAGAGCAAGTAAGAAGTGGGGAATACGATGCCGTCGGAGGCGGGTGGCCAGCCCGCTCCCAATAGAGAGAGTAAGTACGAATATGTTCGTAGACGAACATACGAAGAGTTTCGTATATTCAAAATCTACTACGTAGAAACTTTACTAACTCTAGTTTTCTCGTGCTCCTGCGTAATTCAGGCAGGTGGGAGGCAGTTCTGGTAAATGCGTTCAAGCAGGTCGCGTACCAAGCGTATATCCGCCTCCGAGAGGCCTTCCAAGGCAATGCTGCGGTTTTGAAGTACGACGGGTTGCACGGCATCCAGCGTCTGCTGCCCCAGCAACGACACCCGCAGGCGGGTGCGCCGCCCATCGTGGGGTAGAGGCTCTGCCGTTAGCAGCCTTTGATCCAGCAGCAACCGGATTATGCGGGCCACCGAGCTTGATCCTTAAAGACACGGTCGCCAATGTCGCTTTGGGTTAGGTCATCGTTTTCCTGAATTACCCGCAGCACCAGCCACTGGTCAATGGTAATGGCAATACCCGCCCGGTCAATGTTGGCCTGCGCCAGCTTGCGGTACTGGCGAATGGCCTTGTCCAGAGAATAGAAGATAATGCTGGAAAGCATGAAAGATGATATAGCACAGAGGTGTATGATGTATCATTGAAGTTGCCGGGGCAGTAAAAGAGCGGTTACTTCAAGAATACTCTACTATTACCTTCCATAGTGGAAGACACTCTTCAAAGCGTTTTTAGGCAAAACGCATCTGCTGACTTGCCTACCAGCAGGGCAGTACTATGGCACTACTGCACTGAGGAAGCCCGGCGTTTCTCGTCCTCGGCAGCACCAGAGCGTTTGCGAGCCGCCGCAACTTTGTCGTTGCCGAAGCGGTAGGTGTACGCCACCGTAGCAAAGCGTGAATCCTGTGCAGTGCGGAAGGTTTCCCGCAGAGATGCGTAGGTAGACGTTGCCCGCAGCGGAGTGGTATAGAAGATATCTGCTACGTTGAGGCGAAGCGTAGCATGGGAGCCCACTGCTTTCTGTACGCCCGCACTAGCCTGCCCAAACGACCGAACCCGCTGGAAGGCATACAACTCGGGGGTGTGGTAGTTGCCGTTCAGGTCGGCGCTCCAGCCCTTACCCAGCGTAAAGCTGGCGTTGGAGGTAAAGATGGCGCCGGGGCGTCCTTGCGGCGGAGTGCTACCATCAGCTAAAGTGCCCTCGAAGTAGATGTAAAATACCTCGGCATTGGTGTACAGCTTGCACCACTTGGCGAGTTCAAACGGGGCCGTGAGGGTAGCCGCGTAGTAATGCTGCGTGCGAAGATTGACGTCCGTAGCTGCTACAATACCCTCCATGTCCAGCAGAGATACGTTCAGAATAGGCCGGTTGGTGCGGGTGTAGCTCACGCCAGTCACGAACTTCTGCTTTAAGGTATGCGTCAGCTCCGCTACGTAGCTGGTTTGGGGGTATAAGGTAGGGTTGCCGGTGCGGTAGGAGGTAGCGTCTATGTAGGAGCGGAAGGGGTTCAGCTGGTTATACGTGGGGCGGTCGAGGCGGCGGCTGAACGAGAAGGCCAATGCCTGCTGCTCGCTTAAGGTCCGGGTGAGGCTTATGTTCGGGAAAAGCTGGAAATACTGCCGTTTGAAGCGCTGGTTGCCTACTTGCTGCTGCCCGGTAGTAGTGGTATTTTCTCCCCGTAGACCCGCTGTGATAGTAAGGTTCGGGCGGGTGCGCGTTAGGCTGAAATAGCCGGCCGCAATAGTTTCCTTGTAATGAAACTGGTTGGTTTTGTTGACGTCGATAGTGGTTTCCCCGTCCACCGTATTCTCAAATAGCACGTCATTATCCGACGTCACCTGGCTCGCCTTAAGGCCAGCATCCAATCGCAAACTGTGGGGGAGGGGGCGCACAAAGTCTGCGCGCGCCGACCCAATAGTCAAGCGGCCGTCCTGGTCTCCCGTCAGCAAGATGGGCGTGCGCGCCGGCAGCTCGAAAATGCTTAGCAACTGTAGGGTCCGGGTGGTGGGGTAGCGGGCATAGTCAACATCGGCCGATAGCTCGGGCGTGCCGCTAGAGTCGGCCCGGAGCGAATGGCGCACCGATATGCTGGCGGTCTGGTTGGGAGTGCGCAGCACCCGGTAGTTTTGAGACGCAAAACGAGTGCTAAGAATGCCTTGGGCATCAAATACCTGTGTGGTACTTGGGCCATTAAACGGGTAGCGGCTATCTAACCCGCTAACGACTAGACCTACCTGCGTGCGCGCCGATACGTTATAATCCAGGCCGGCCCGCCAGGTGTGGGACTGCAAGTGGGTGCGGCTGTCGTTGTTTTGGATGCTGGTTCTCGCTACCGCATTGTCTTGGTAGAATGTGCGGTAAAAATCAAGCTCCTGAAAGCCTTGCCGGTCGGCGTAGGCATAGGTTCCAAACACGTTGAGGCCCTTGTGGCGATGGTTGAGGCTTAGGCCCGAGGTAAACTTGCCATATCGTCCGCGGCCGTAGCTGGCATTGACGGTGCCGTTGGTGCCCTGGCGCTGGTCCTTCTTAAGGTTGATGGCAATGATGCCGGCCCCGCCCTGGGCGTCGTACTTGGCAGGCGGGTTAGTGATCAGCTCGATATTGTGGACTTGCTCGGCGGGTAAGGAACGTAGGTAGTTGACCAATTCGGTACCCGTCATGGGCTGGCGCTTGCCATCAATCAGCACCAGCAGGCCCGACTTTCCCCGCAGGCTCAGGTTATCGTTGGCGTCTATAGTGAGCCCAGGGGCCCGGTTCAAAACATCCAAAGTGGTGTTGCCCGCACTAAGCGGGGTATCTTCCACATTCACCACGGTGCGGTCGGCGAGGCGCTCGAACTGGGCTTTTGTCCCGGTTACTGTTACGCCGCCCAGAGCGGTAGCGGCGCTGGGCATTAGTTGAAGAACGGGGAGTACTAGTCCTGCCGCCGATAAATCAAAGGGCCCTGACCACGCCCGGCCATATCCCAACTGCGCGCCTGATAACAGGTAGCGGCCTGGCGCTGCCATGATCTGGTACGCGCCCGAGGCATCACTAAATTCCGTTTTGACCGCCACCGAATCGGTGGCCCGGTGTAGCGTAATGGTGACGTATTCCAAGGCCGGGCCCGTCCCTGCGCGCACACTTCCCTGTACAGCCGCGGGCTGGGTTTGAGCATAAACCACGAAGGAAATCAGCGTGGCACTAACTGTTAGTAAAAACCGACTTGCAGGGCCGGGCACTGGTAAAGACATATTCACGATGAGTTAGAAGACAGCAACATCGTGCAGTAGGCGGTTGTGGAGCAAACGGCCTCGTAGAGCGCGTCAGTGAGCAGTTCGGTAGCCCGAAAGATAAAAAGATTAGCGTAGGGCCTAATATATTTTCTGAAATGATTGGGGGGTACTATTACAGCAAAGGCCCTGAGCTCGAAACAGAACCAATATTTCTGCTTCGAGCCCAGGGCCTTTGTTAAACCCCGACGGTAAGAAGGGACTATACTAGTGCGCTTAGTGCAGCACGTAGGCGTGGTAGAGCAGCCTCAATAGACTCCAGCGACGCCCCGCCTACCGACATGCGGAACCACGGTGCGGTACCGTCTGTGCCGAATGCGCTGAACGGAACCAGCGCCAAACGGGCCTCGCTAATGAGGTAGGAGGTCAGCTCTTTGGTGGTGCTCAGGACCTGACCCGCTGGAGTGGTTTTGCCCAGCACATCCAGTTTGGCCGTGAGGTAGATGGCGCCCATTGGAATCATAGAATCCACAGGGAGGCCATCGGCTCTCATGGTTTGCAGGCCTTCATGCAAGGTTTGCAGGCTGGCTTGTACCTTCTCCTTGAACGCCCCTAGAAAACTGTCAACCTCAGTCGTCTCGGGCAGGTACTTGGCCGTGGCCACTTGCTCGGCCTTGGGTGCCCAGGCACCTACGTGGCCCAAAATGGCCTTCATCTTGTCGATGACGGTAGCCGGCCCGAACGCATAGCCTACCCGGACGCCGGTAGCGGCCAAGCACTTGGAAATGCCATCAATGTAAATGGTGTACTCGCGTAGCTCGGGCCGTAGGTTCACCGGGTCGTAGTGCTCGGTAGCGCCGAAGGTGAGCAGCCAGTAAATCTGGTCGTATAGGAGGTAGAGGGGCTTTTCGCCCGGCTGCCGACGCCTGTTCTCCGCCAGTACCAAGTCGCAGATGGCCTCTAGGCCTTCTTTGCTGAAAACAGTGCCTGTAGGATTGAGCGGGGAGCACAAAGCCAGCAGCGTAGCGCCCGCCAAGTGGGGAGCTACCTCCTCAGCAGTAGGCATGAAGTTGTTTTCCGGCCGCGTTTCCACCATCACAGCCTCGGCCGAGGAAAGGTGGCAGTAGTGGTTGTTGTTCCAGCTTGGCACCGGAAATACCACTTTGTCGCCGGGGTCTACCAGCGCGAGGTAGGTAGCGTAGATGAGCGGGCGCGAGCCACCAGCTACCAAGTAGTCGTTGGCCGAATACTCCAGGCCCAGCCGTTCTTTGGTAAAAGCCGCCGCAGCATCGCGCAACGCAGCCATACCGTTAGCGGGTGGGTAGTTGGTATGCCCGGCCTCGTAGGCCCGGGTGATTTCCGTTTGCAACCCGGCGGGAATGGGGAAAATAGACGGGTCAAAGTCGCCAATGGTGAGGTTGCAGATCTGCTCCCCCTTGCGAATCATATCGTTGACTTCGTTGCCGATTTTGATGATTTCGGAGCCAATGAGGCTACCGGCCATTCGGGAAACTTGCATGGTTGGTGTTGATTAGCGTCGGTCAAAGATAGAGGACTCGCGCAAGTGTGAGTTCAGGCCTACGTTAGAACTCGCCAAAACAGCTAACCGGCTGGTAGGTGGTTTGTGCGCCGGAACTTGGCTAGAAGTGGGATAGTAGACGCAGCAGGCGTTGCGTTACAGTAGGGAACCAAGGCTATTTGCGCTTGAAAGCAGGCAACTCGCGTATATCTGGCGCAGAATAGCCAAATTTGTAGTTCTGGAGCCAACCAGTGAAGTCCGGCTCTGGGTTATCACATGGCTGTTCAAACTGTTCTCATACCTGCGCTGGCGGCCTTGCCAGAAGCCGCTGTCCAAGTTCGCGCCGCTATTCAGGGGCACTCCATCATTTGCTTTGAAGGCGAAATGGGGGCTGGCAAAACCACGTTCATCAAAGCGCTATGCCAGAGCCTGGGTGTCGCGGATGAGGTGAGCAGCCCCACCTTTAGCCTCGTCAACGAATACCGCGACGCCCAGAACCAGCCAATCTACCATTTCGACTTCTACCGCCTCAATGACCCGCGTGAAGCAGAAGGCATTGGCGCGTTGGAGTACTTCGATTCTGGCTATCTTTGCCTAATAGAGTGGCCCAGCCGCATTGAAACCCTGCTCCCGCCAGAGCGGCTGCTCATCACTCTCCACGCCACCGGACCCTCATCGAGGGAGCTAACAATTAGTAATTAATGCTGAACAATTTGACGGCCAGAAGCTTACCAATGCAGCCGGCCGTGGTTCATGCTTGATTCCGACGTGTTACGTAATAATTGACAATAGAATGCCCGAAGCAGTACCCCCCGGATTCGAGTCGCTGGCTACGAGCCGCGCCTACTTCACCCAGGAATCCATGCTGGCCGTGGAAACGCGCAAGCGCAAGCTGTACATCGGGCTGCCCCGCGAAACTTCCTTGCAGGAAAACCGGCTCTGCCTAACACCGGAGGCCGTAAAGCACCTAGTAGAAGGCGGGCACGAAATTCTTATGGAAAGCGGCGCCGGTGAGCCCAGCAAGTACTCCGACCACAATTACTCGGAGGCTGGCGCTACCATTGCCTACTCGCAGAAGGAGGTGTACCAAGCCGATATCATCCTGAAAGTAGCGCCGCCTACCTACGATGAGATTGAGTTTATGCGGGCCGGGCAGACCCTGATTTCGGCCCTGCAGTTTGGCTCCCTCACGAGTGAGTACATCACGGCGCTAACACGCAAAAAAATCAATGCCATCAGCTTTGAGCTGATTAAAGACCCGTCGGGTGCGCGGCCGGTGGTGCGGGCCATGTCGGAAATTGCTGGCTCTACCGTTATGCTGATTGCGGCCGAGTATTTAGCCCGCTCTAACGAGGGTAAAGGCATTATCCTGGGAGGAATTACGGGCGTGCCGCCGTCGCAAGTGGTTATTTTGGGTGCGGGCACCGTGGCCGAGTATGCTGCCCGCGCCGCTACGGGCCTCGGGGCCGAAGTAAAGGTGTTTGACAACCACCTCTACAAGCTGCGCCGTCTCAAGATGAACCTGTGCACCCCGCAACTCTATACCAGCACCCTCGATACCTATGCGCTCAGCCAGCAAATTCGACGCGCAGACGTGGTAATTGGGGCCCTGAATGCCGAGGAAGGCCGGATTCCCTTTATGGTTTCGGAGGAGGTGGTGTCGCAGATGGCGCCTGGCTCCGTAATTATCGACGTCAGTATTGACCAGGGTGGCTGCTTTGAAACCAGCGAAATGACCAGCCATAGCAAGCCGGTATTCCGCAAGTACGACGTGATTCACTACTGCGTGCCCAATATTGCGTCGCGGGTGCCCCGTACTGCCACCAATGCGCTGAGCAACATTTTTACACCCATTTTGCAGGAAATCAGCCAGCACGGCGGTATCAATGAAGTGCTGTTTACTAATGAGCATTTCCGCTCGGGCGTGTACGTATACAAAGGGTCTCTCACTAACGCCAGCATTGCCAAGAAATTCAACATGCGCTACAAAGAACTAGCGCTGATGATTGCCGTGCGGAATTAGTCGTGGTTTCCCGACAAACAGGTTGCCCTGCCGAATCTCTACCGATAGACAGCTCTCCGGTGAGATATGGCAGGGCAATTGTGTGATGTAGCCGTTAGAGCTACGAGCAGATTCAAGAACAGGAAAAAGGTAGCGCAGGTGGCTATAGCTGCTTGCGCACTTAGTAGGGGCTATAGCGCATCGGCCAGCAGTAGCACCTTCCAAGAATCTAGCAGCCGGCCTTCCTCCAGCAACTGCTTGCCCAGCCACATTAGCGCCCGGTGCTGCTCCGGAGTGCCAGCGGTTTTGTTGAGCGTGTAGGCTATCAAGGGCTCCTTCCTGAAAGCTTGCGCTTCTTCGGGAGTGGGTATAGCGTGCTGCTCAATATTGGCTAGCCGGCCCAGGTTGTTACCCGTCAGAATATCAGAGGTGCGGATATGTTCGGGCAGCTGGTCAATACCAATACCCAGGTTGCGGTTGGGCTTGGGTACCTCAAACAGGCTGGCGCCCGAGGCCCGGGTGTACCAGTCGCCGCCGAGGCGCGCAATGGCATCAAGCTGCTGCGGGTCGATGCCCACGCCCGAGGGAAGGATGATGTCTTCGCGGAAGTGAGCCAGCACTACCCGGCAAATCACTAGGTTGCCGGCCCCGTTGTTGGTGCCCAACTCAAGTACTTGCTCCACCACGCACTCAAAGGCAGCCGGGGCTTCCAGCACGCGCGGCGGGCGTACTTGCTCACTAGCCACCGCCGTGAAGCCCGCCTTCGTAAACTCGTTGATGCCCTTGGCGTACTCCGTGCTGGCCAGTGACATCTGCTCTACCATGGCGTAGTCGCAGATATGGATAACACATTCTGCCACCTCGCGCACGTTGTCCAGGGTATGCTTGCGGGAGTTGTCGCGCACGCGGTTGGCGGGCGAGAACACCAGTATGGGTGGGTTGGACCCAAAGCAGTTAAAGAAGCTGAAGGGGCTGAGGTTTACGCTGCCTTCGGCATCCTGGTACTTACAAAAGCCACGGGCCGGGGAGCCACGGCCCCCACCATGAAGGCGTGCCAGTCACTGGCTTTCAAGTCGGAAGGAACGACGCGGCGGAATGGGGTAGGGACGGACATGCAGGGGTGGGATAGGCGAAGAGAAAGAAAGTGGATGCCGAGGCAACCAAAAGTAGTGCTCTACTATCTTGGGACCATATATCCCTATTGTTTTCCGATGGTGCGTCTCCTCTTCCTAGCGCTACTACTACCTTTATTCAGTTCAGCACAAACGGCCGATACCGTCCGCTTACGTCGCGACCTGCTAGCTCTTACTACCACCCCCGAGCCGCGCAATTACCTTCACGAAGCTAGCCTTAACCAGGCAGCTGCCTATATCAAGGCGCAGTTAGGGGCTGCCGGCGCCCAACCTACAGAGCAGCCTTATACAGTCAATGGCCGCACGTACCGCAATATCCTTGGTAGCTTCGGTCCCGCAGGTGGCCCGCGCGTTGTTGTGGGAGCGCACTACGATGTATGCGGGGAGCAGCCTGGCGCCGATGATAATGGTAGCGGAGTGGCGGCCCTGCTGGAGCTGGCGCGCCTGCTGGGCCAGCAAAAACAATTGCCTTGTCGTATTGATGTAGTAGCCTACACCCTGGAGGAACCGCCCTTTTTTCGCACTCAGCAGATGGGCAGCTACGTGCACGCCCAGTCCCTGCACGCGGCCGCAGTGCCCGTGCGCGGTATGATAGCCTTGGAAATGCTGGGCTACTACGATGACCGAAAGGGCACCCAAGACTACCCCTTGGGGCCGTTGAAATTGCTGTTCGGCAGCCGCGGCAACTACGTGACGGTAGCGCAGAAATTGGGCAATGGCCGCTTTGGGCGCCAGTTTGCCCGGCGCTACCAAGCCGCGGCTACCCTGCCCGTAAAGCGGTTTAAAGCGCCGGCTTGGCTGCCAGGCATCGACTTCTCGGATCATCTCAACTACTGGCATTTTGGCTACCCCGCCCTGCTGCTCACCGATACGGCTTTCTACCGCAATAAAAGCTACCACGAGCCTACTGACACCCTAGCCCGGTTGGATATGCGCCGGTTGGGGCTGGCGGTTGATGCCGTTCTGACTACTCTCTGCGCCCTGTAATTGCCGCGCTTTGCCAACTCAACGGGCTGAGGGGCGTACATTCAGGGGAGTGCCTTTGCATGCATTCAAGGCATTCCTGATGAAGAAAAAACTCCTGCTACTCTGTTGCTGCGCGCTGACGTCTAGCGCGTACAGTCAAACCCCTCGCCTCACTGACCGCAATACTCTTGGCTGGTTTGTGTATTCCGGAGACCACCGAGTAACGGAAAAATGGGCCGTGCACACAGAGTACCAGTGGCGGCGCATGAACTGGGTGCGGGCTCCCCAGCAGCAGTTGGCCCGCCTAGGCGTAGTGCACACCCTGTCGCAACGGGTGGAGGCTTCAGGTGGCTACACGTACTTCCAAACCCACCGCTACGGCGAATACCCCACCGTACCCAACCGGCCCGAGCCTGAGCACCGCCTGTACGAAGACATTTCCTTGGCCGATAAACTTGGCCGGGTAAGTCTTACCCACCGCATTCGGCTGGAGCAGCGCTGGCTAGGTACCCGGGCGCGAGAAGGGCAGGGCCGCGTGCAAGAGTGGGCCTACCAGAACCGCATCCGCTACCAGTTGTCGGGGCAGTATCCATTGAAGGGCGCGGCAGTTGATGATGGGGAGTGGTATGTAAATGCCTTCGATGAGCTATTTATGGGGTTTGGCCGCAATGTGGGCAACAATGTCTTTAACCAGAACCGCCTATCGGGAGGGCTCGGCTACCAGTTCACCAGCAACGCAAAAGTGGAGTTGAACTACCTCTTCCAAATCAGCCAGCACGCTACCCCCGAACCGGCTTCCCAGCGGCCCGTGTTTGAAATCAACAATGGATTTCGGCTGAACGTACTCTACGATCTAGACCTTACCCATGGCAAAGCTCTGTAGCGTACTTGCGCAGTAAGCAAGCGTGCAAGGGGAGAGCATGACGCTCAGATGACGGGGCTTTTCGGCAGGGTAGGCGCTGGGTATTGGGTGCAAACTATAGCCTTAGCAACATAACTGTCCGTAGGTGCAATCCAAGGCAGTGGGGTAGTCGTATATACAGGCTTAAGCAAAAAGCGCGAGGTGAAGATGTTGCTTTGGCAGCCAGTGCAAAGTCCGTAGCGGAATCCAAATTGGGAGTAATACTTGCTAAAATAATATATCTTTACTAAATAGCTATAGCTTCATAAGTAACCACTCACTCACATACTATGTCTCAACTTCACTGCCCCAAATGCGAATCGACAGAAGCTACCAAAAGCGGCATTGTGGGCGGTAGGCAGCGGTACAAGTGCAAGAACTGTGGGTACCACTTCTCCGTTGCTAAGGCTGGGAAGGAAATTAACTCCTACTACGTGATAAAAGCTCTGCAACTATTTGTGGAGGGAGTAAGCTACCGTGAGATTGAGCGCCTACTCGGTGTCAGCCATGTCTCAGTGATGAACTGGGTAAAGAAATATGGCGTGAAGGCGCCCCGGCAGACGGAATATCATCCTACGTATAAAATACTGAACCAGAAGGAGCTTACTGATTTTTTTCTAAAGCCGGAAAATCTAAAAGAAGCTGGTCTCATCGTCACGGAGTTGGGCGACAAGTACATGATGATACGCTGGGAACGGTTCCGGCAAGGGTAAAACTATAGTAGTTAGCGAAACTATAGCGTTTGTGCGGCTTCTGCGTTGGGATTTTCCTACTTGGGATCAGCAGTTCGGTACTCTTCAGTACCAACTAGCAGACCCGACCCACCCCAACCCAACCCTCACCAAACTCTATGCGAACAACTCGCTATGCATTGGCAATGAGCGCGCTGCTGACAGCAGCCGGTGCTACGGCCCAGGTGCAACCTCCACCCGCTGGCCAACAGCCTGCTCCGCCGCCTGCCGCACCTGCTCCGCCACCCGCTCCACCTGCGCCCGCCAAGTCGGCGCCCTACGGTGCGGGGATGAAGGTGAACCTCTCGCCCGATGGCTCCAAGTATCTGCGTTTCATGACCTGGCACCAGGTATATACGCGCTACACTGAAAACAATACGGGGACGCTACGGGCCCCCAATAAACCGCAGAAAGGACAGATTGACTTTGGGTTGCGCCGCTCGCGCATGGTTTTGCTGGCCCAACTAAATCCGCGCTTTCTGATTTATACCCACTTAGGTATCAACAACCAGAATGCTGTGAGTGGGGGGGTAGCGCCCACCACGGACGGCAAGAAGCCACAGTTCTTCATTCACGAGGCTGTGACGGAGTATAAAGTAAACAAGTACCTGAGCTTAGGCGGGGGCTTGCACTATTTCAATGGCATTTCGCGCCTCACTAGTGCTAGTACGACCAGCATCCTAACCATGGACTTGCCGCTGACCAACTTCCCTACCATTGAGCAGAGCGACCAGTTTGCGCGCTGGCTGGGGGTGTATGCGAAGGGCCGTGTAGGTAAGTTGGATTACCGCTTTTCCGTGAGCGACGCATTCCTGACCAACCAGACCAGCACGCCGCTCAGCCTGGGCGTAAATAGCGGCGCAGGTAGTAGCACCATCAACACGGGCACTGGTATAGCAGCGTATAATCCGCAGAACACTAGCCACGTGTACCAAGGTTATGTGAGCTACAACTTCTTGGAGCCCGAAGCCAACCTGCTACCGTACTATACGGGTACCTACTTGGGTACCAAGCGGGTATTTGCAGTAGGCGCCGGCTTCCTTTACAACAAGGACGCTATGTATTCGCGGCCTACGTCTAGCGTGGTGTCGGTTAGTGCGTTTCCCACTACCGCCGACCAGTTTGCGGGTATTGCTACCCAGAAGCACAGCATGAAGATGTTTGGCGTAGACGCGTTCTACGACGTGCCACTCGATACGGCTTCTCGCACGGCCCTAACGCTGTACGGAGTATACTACAACTACAATATGGGCCCGAATCATGTGCGCTTCGTGGGCCCCGAAAACCCTGGCTACGGCACCTCAGCCACCCGCGGCAATGCCGTACCGCAGTCGGGCACGGGAGGCTCTTTCTACGGGCAGGCCGGTTTCCTGCTGCCACAAAAGATTTTCGGACCTAAGGCTCGCCTGCAGCCCTATGTGGCCTACCTGCACAGCAGCTATGAGGGCCTGCATACCAGCGGGGGCGAAACAAAAGGGGTAAACGTGTATGACGCCGGGGTCAACGTGCTCATTGACGGCCACAATGCAAAAGTAACCCTGAACTACCGTGCCCGCCCCGACTACTCTGCTTCAATGCCACCACCGGAGTAGTAAATAGCGTGGACTACAAGCCCGAAATCACGCTGCAAACGCAGATTTTCTTGTAAGCTTCAGAGGGAGCTACCGCTACTGCCAGCCTGCTAACCCGATAGCTCCCTTTCGTTCCCCTTTATTCCACTACACCAAAATCCCACCACGCATGCACCAGAACCTACCCCAGCGCGACGCCTACGCCGGTGCCGCGCCCATGGGCGGCGCCCCGTCGGTCGACGACGCCGTGTCCCACGACAACAACACCGTTTCGACCAGCAAGATTTGGCAGGTGATTACCGCCTCCTCGGTGGGCACCGTAATTGAGTGGTACGACTTTTACATCTTTGGCTCCCTGGCTACCATTATTGGTCCTGTGCTATTTGGGCATCAGGGTAAGCTGGAAGATTCCCTTTTGGGTGCGCTGGCTGTGTTTGGGGCCGGGTTTGTGGTGCGGCCGTTTGGCGCGCTGTTCTTTGGCCGCCTCGGCGACATGATTGGCCGCAAGTACACCTTCCTCGTGACGCTGCTCATCATGGGCGGTGCTACCTTCGTAACGGGCCTCATTCCCGGCTACGATAGTATTGGCATTGCGGCGCCGCTCATTGTAGTAGTGCTTCGCCTGCTGCAAGGATTGGCGCTGGGGGGGGAGTATGGCGGAGCCGCTACCTACGTGGCCGAACACGCCCCCGATAGCAAACGCGGCTACTTCACCAGCTACATCCAAATTACGGCTACTGGCGGGTTGATCCTGAGTATTTCCGTGATTGTCCTGACCCGCAAGATCATGGGCGAGGAAGCCTTCAAGGAGTGGGGCTGGCGCATTCCGTTCCTGCTCTCGGGTCTGTTGGTAATTGCTTCGTACTACATCCGCCGCAAGCTGCATGAGTCGCCTCTGTTTGCTAAGGCCAAGGCAACGGGCACTACCAGCACCAACCCCCTGCGCGACTCGTTCATGAACCCCGTAAACCGCCGCCTGGTGCTTATTGCCCTGTTCGGTGCTACCATGGGGCAGGGTGTAATCTTCTACACCAGCCAG
Organism: Hymenobacter sp. AT01-02; assembly: GCF_000961955.2. Classification (NCBI taxonomy): domain Bacteria; kingdom Pseudomonadati; phylum Bacteroidota; class Cytophagia; order Cytophagales; family Hymenobacteraceae; genus Hymenobacter; species Hymenobacter sp. AT01-02. The sequence continues at coordinate 74,625 of NZ_JZIR02000017.1, read as the reverse complement.
TTTCAAGCTTATTCATTCATGAATAATACCTTGAAGATGGACCTAGTTGACTCCAGCACTATTCTGGTGGTTGCCATGCTGCTGGCTACGCCCCTGTTCGTTTACTTTGGTGGCCTCTCCGACCGCATTGGCCGTAAGCGCATCATCATGACGGGTATGATTTGCGGTGCCTTGTTTACCATCCCGTTGTTCCACGGTCTGAAAGCATTTGCTGGACCCCTCACGGAAATCACGCCCGCTACGGTAGATGCTGCTGGTAAAGCCGTTCCTGCCGTAATGAAGGCCCTGACGCCTAACATCCCCGCCATGATTGGCCTCACGTTTTGCTTAGTGCTCTTCGTGACTATGGTGTACGGTCCTATTGCTGCTTACTTGGTAGAAATGTTCCCAACCAAAGTTCGCTACACGTCTCTATCCGTTCCCTATCACATCGGCAACGGGGTATTTGGGGGCTTTGTGCCGCTGGTAGCCACTTGGATTGGGGTATGGGCCACAACCCAGCCCGAAGGCACGTTTGCCAAAGAGTACAGCAGCCTCATCGGCCTGGCATACCCAACCATTGTGGCGCTGATTTGCTTCTTTATTGGCATTGCCTACATGCGTGACGTGCGCAATGTGCGCATCATGGACTGAGGCACTACCCGACGCGTTCTGTAACTGCAAAATCCGTCGGGCCCTTGGTTCGGCGGATTTTGTGCGAACAGTGCCTCGCTTTTCACGGATCCGGCTAACCCGTTAGAAGTTTATTCATCTGCTTTTACCGCCTTCTTATGCCTCCCATCTCCCCTCAGGAGCGGCCAGAGCAACGACGTGGCCAGCAACTGCTGTTTGTGGCGGTGCTGTTTGCGGTGCTGCTCAACTTTCCCCTGCTGGCTGTCTTTGACCACCACGGCCGGGTAGGCGGAATCCCGGTGCTGTACTTGTACGTGCTGCTCACGTGGGGGCTGCTGGTGTTGCTCACGGGCTGGCTGGTCCGGCGGGGCGATGATAAATAGCCAAAAAGCAACGGAGCTGCCTTCGCCCAGTTAATCTATAACCCACTTCATTCCTGTTTACGCGTTGAACACCCTGCTTGTCATTGGCTTTTCCTTCGGCTACCTCGCGCTTCTGTTCGCGGTGGCTTACGCTGCGGAGCGACGCTCCGCAGCGCGGCGGAGCTAGTGAGCAATCCGTACGTGTACGCGCTGAGCATGGCAGTATACTGCACCGCTTGGACGTACTACGGCTCGGTAGGACGGGCAGCCCACTTTGGTTTGGAGTTCATTGGTATCTACCTGGGGCCTACGCTTATGGCCCCGGCTGCCTGGCTGGTACTGCGTAAGATTATTCGTGTCTGCCGGTTGCAGCGCCTCACGTCCATTGCCGATTTTATTTCCGCTCGCTACGGCAAAAGCGCTTGGCTTGGCGCCCTCGTAACGGTCGTGTGCGTGCTAGGCGTGGTTCCCTACATCTCCCTGCAAATCAAGGCCATTGCCGCCTCCTTCGACATCCTCACGGGGGGCGGCGAAACCTTGTTGGCCAGCGGTGGCGTGGCCGTGTCGTCGGCCTTCGTGACGACAGTAGCCCTGGCGTTTTTTACCATCATCTTTGGGGTCCGCTCCATTGAAGCTACTGAGCGCCATGAGGGTATGGTGCTGGCCGTGGCCCTGGAAAGCCTGGTGAAGCTGGTGGCCTTTCTGGCGGCCGGCTTGTTTGTGACCTATGGCTTATTTGATGGCTTCGCCGACGTGTTTGAGCGTGCCGCTGCGGTGCCCCAGTTAAGCCAACTGTTTACGCTACAGGGGGCCGGCACCAGCGGGGGGCAATGGTTTACTCTGCTGATCCTCAGTATGGCCGCAATTCTGCTGTTGCCGCGGCAGTTTCAGGTGTCGGTAGTAGAAAACGTGAACGAGGACCACTTGCGCAAGGCCATGTGGCTGTTCCCGCTCTATCTCATCATCATCAACCTGTTTGTGCTGCCCCTGGCTTTTGGGGGGCGCTTGCTTGATGGGGATGCGCACTTTGATGCTGATACGTTTGTGCTGGCCTTGCCCTTGCAGGCCGGGCAGCCGTGGCTGGCCCTGCTGATCTACCTCGGCGGACTGTCGGCTGCTTCGTCCATGATTATCGTCGAAACCATTGCCCTCAGCGTGATGATGAGCAACCATTTGCTCATGCCCTTGCTGGTGCGCGTGCCGGCTGCCCGGGGCGAGGGGCCCAACTGGTTTGCATATCTAGGCCAAGTAGCCCTGCATAGTCGGCGCTTAGCGTGGTGCTGGTGCTGCTACTGGCCTATGGCTATTACGCCGAGGTTGGTCACCTGCTACCCCTGGTAAATATTGGGCTGGTGTCGTTTGCGGCGGTAGCTCAATTTGTGCCAGTGGTAGTGGGAGGGCTTTACTGGAAGGGCGGCACCCAGCGCGGCGCCACGGCGGGCATCTTGGCGGGCTTTGTGGTGTGGTTTTTTACTTTGGTGCTGCCCACTATGGTAGGGCCCGAGTTGCTGCCAAGCTCCGTCCTTACCGATGGCTTATTTGGGCGAAGCGAACTGCGGCCCTTCGCGCTGTTCGGACTAGAAGGCCTCGACTACCTCTCGCACGGCCTGTTTTGGAGCTGGTTTTTCAACGTGGGGCTGTACGTGGGCGTGTCGTTGCTGCGGGCACCCTCTGCCTTGGAGGAACACCAGGCCGATGTGTTTGTAGACGTATTTCGGTCGGGTAGTTTGTTTGAGGGGCCTGCCAGTTGGCAGGGCGCCGCGCCGCTGCCAGATTTACGAGCCTTGCTCACCGGCTTCTTAGGCAAAAAGCGCGCAAACCAGGCCCTGCATGCTTTTCAAGAGCGGTTTCCCGATGCCCACATCACGGAAGGTGTTACGCCTATCCAGGCCGACCCGCGCCTGCTAGCCTACGCCGAAAAGCTGCTGGCGGGTTCTATCGGCCCAGCCTCGGCGCGGCTGCTCCTTCGCTCGTCGGTAGGAGTGGAGGACATCAGCTTCGACAACGTGGTAGGCATCCTAAAAGAAAGCCAACAACTGTTGGAAGCCAACCGCCAGCTACAGAAGCAGCAGCGCCAACTGCAGCGCCTCACGGGCGAATTGCAAGCCGCTTACGACCAGCTACAGGAGCTCGATCAGCACAAAGACGAATTTCTGTATACGGTTACCCACGAATTGCGCACTCCCCTCACCAGTATCCGTGCTCTTTCCGAAATCCTAACCGACAACCCCGACATGGAGGAGGAAGAGCGCCACCGGTTTCTCGTTACCATCACCAAGGAGTCGGAACGGCTTAGCCGACTGATTACGCTGGTGCTGGACTTGGAAAAGTACGAATCGGGTAAGGCCACCCTAGAAAAGGCCCCCGTAGACGTGGCCGACGTCATTACCGATGCCCTCGACGCCGTGGGGCAACTCCTGCGCGACAAGCACATCTACCTGGATGTGGCGGTGCCGCCCGGCTTGCCGCCCTTATCCGGCGACCGGGACCGACTGATGCAGGTGCTGGTAAACCTCCTGAGTAACGCCATCAAGTCGTGCCGCCCCGATGGGTTGGGCCGCATTGCGGTGGTAGTGGGGGCTGCCACCGATACGCTGCGCATCACGGTGCAGGACAATGGCAAAGGCATTGACCCGGAATTTCACCAGCTCATCTTCGACAAATTTTTTCAGGCCCGCAACCAAACTATGCGCAAGCCGGAAGGCTCCGGCCTTGGCCTAGCCATTACCAAGAAAATCGTGGAGCTGCATGCCGGCCGCATTTGGGTGGAAAGCGCGCCGGAGCAAGGAGCGCGGTTTTCATTTGAGTTGCCGGTAGGCGCTGCTACCTCTACAACCTCCCCATAGTCACTTGTAGTATTTTCTTCCGCTCTGTTTCTTCCGCCATACACTCCCCACCTTTCCGAAAACTGCTTAGCTCTTTACCGTCATGCCGACGACACCCCACATTCTCATTGTCGATGACGAGCCCAACATAGTTATGTCGCTCGAATTTCTGATGCGCAAAAACGGCTACCAGGTTAGCATTGCCCGTAACGGTACCGAGGCCCTGGAGGCCGTAGACCGCACCGCTTTCGACGTAGTGCTTCTGGATGTAATGATGCCCGATGTGGATGGCTACCAGGTGTGCCGCCATCTGCGCCAGCGTCCCGACCGCGCCAGCGCCCGCGTTATCTTCCTCTCGGCCAAAAGCAAGGAGGCCGACATTCAGAAGGGCTATGAGGTAGGGGCCGACGTGTACATGCCCAAGCCCTTCAGTACCCGCCAGCTGATGCTAACGGTGAAAGAGCTACTGGCTACCCCCGCTTAATTTTTCCAAGCCTCCCGAACTCAACCTACAACCCTTAACCGACTAACCACCCATGCCTGAACATGCCCGCATCCGCAGCCTGGAAGAGTACCATGAGGCGTACCGCCGCAGCACCGAAACCCCCGAGCAATTTTGGGCGGAAGTAGCGGAGCCCTTTACGTGGCGCCGCAAATGGGACTCGGTGATGAACTCCGATATGGCTGCTGGCCATAATGATTGGTTTCAGGGCGCCCGCCTCAACATCACGGAGAACTGCCTGGACCGCCACCTCAGCACTCGGGGTAATAAGCTCGCCATTGTGTACGAGCCCAACGACCCGCATACCCGCCACCTGCGCCTGACCTACCGCGAACTGCACCAGGAAGTGTGCCGCTTTGCGAATGTGCTGCACAACAACGGAGTAGAGAAGGGCGACCGGGTGTGCATCTATATGCCCATGATTCCGCAGTTGGCTATTGCCGTGCTGGCCTGCGCCCGCATTGGCGCCATTCATTCCGTTATTTTCGCGGGCTTCTCGGCCAATGCTATTGCCGACCGCGTCAATGATGCCCAAGCAACCGTGGTGCTCACGTCCGATGGCTTAAACCGCGGGGCCAAGCAAATTCCAGTAAAGCGCGTGGTAGACGAGGCTTTGGAAAGCTGCCCCAGCGTGCGCCGCGTGATTGTAACCGAACACCTAGGCTGGCCCGTGCACATGCAGGAGGGCCGCGACGTGTGGTACCACGAAGAAGCCGAGGGCGTGGCCAAAACCTGCCCGGCCGAAGAAATGGGCGCCGAGGATCCGCTCTTCATTTTGTATACCTCTGGCAGCACCGGCAAGCCCAAAGGGGTAGTGCACACCACTGCTGGCTACATGGTGTGGGCCGATTACACCTTCCGCAATGTGTTCCAAATCGAGGAAAACGACATTTATTGGTGTACGGCCGATATTGGGTGGGTGACGGGCCATACCTACCTGCTCTATGGGCCGTTGCTGGCGGGCGCTACTTCGCTTATGTTTGAGGGCGTGCCCACCTACCCCAGCCCCGGCCGGTTTTGGGAGGTGATTGATAAGCACTCAGTTACGGTGTTCTACACCGCCCCCACGGCTATTCGCAGCCTCATGGCCCACGATATTAACCACGTGCTGGCCTACTCCCTCGACTCTTTGCGGGTGCTGGGGTCGGTGGGAGAGCCCATCAATGAGGAAGCGTGGCACTGGTACTACACGCACATCGGCAAGGAGCGCTGCCCCATTGTCGATACGTGGTGGCAGACGGAAACCGGTGGGGTCATGATTTCGGCGCTGGCGGGTATTACCCCCTCGGTGCCCGCTCGTGCTGGCTTGCCACTGCCAGGGGTACTACCCGTCCTGCTCAATCAAGATGGCTCCGAAATCGAAGGCAACGACCAGGAAGGGTATCTGGCCATTAAGCAGAGCTGGCCGGGCATTATTCGCACAACTTACGGCGACCATGAGCGCGCCCGCCAAACGTACTTTGCGCCCTACCCCGGCTACTACTTCACCGGCGACGGTGCCCGCCGCGACGAAAACGGGCTCTACCGCATTATTGGGCGCGTTGATGATGTGATTAACGTATCGGGCCACCGCTTCGGCACGGCGGAAATTGAAAACGCCATCAACCAGAACAGCCACGTGGTAGAATCAGCCGTGGTGGGGTTCCCGCACGATGTGAAGGGCCAGGGCATCTATGCCTACGTGATTTGCCCTGAAGGCGTGCCCGAGGCGGAAGTGGAGCGCCAGCGGATAGAGGCCAGCATTATCGAAACCATTGTGGCTGAAATAGGGCGTATTGCCAAGCCCGATAAGATTCAATTGGTATCGGGCCTCCCCAAAACACGTTCTGGCAAAATCATGCGCCGCATCCTGCGCAAAGTAGCGGAGGGAGACACTACCAACCTGGGCGACACGACGACGCTACTCGACCCATTGGTGGTAGATGAAATTATTAGTGGCCGTAAATAGCGCAGCCTCCAAAAAGACAACGCCCAGCTAGTAGCTGGGGGCCGTTGTGCTTTTTGGAGGGAAGATGAGGCGATGCTTACCTTCTTCTCTGCTTACGCGCAGTTAAGAAAACTCGAACTAGAACCGGCTCAGGTAATCTTTCTTTACGTGCTTCTTCTTTTTCTTACCACCCGAGCTGAGCAGGGCTACAACGCCCGCAGTTGCCAACCCAATTACGGCCATCTTGGTGATGAAGGCTGTGCGGTTATACTTCCACTCTACGTCATACCCTTTTTCGGCCCAGATATTGGGCAATTTGCCGTGGGCTAAGTCATCTACTATGCCTTCTACCACACTTACGCGGTCGGCTAGTACTAGGGGCAGCCAGTGGCGGTAGCGGTTCTCGCTGTACTTAAACGCCGCCCGGCGAATCAGTCCGCTTACTCCGCGGGGGGGAGCTGGCGTGCCGAACACGGCAGATACGTTGGGCCGCTCAATGGAGCGCAGTACTTCCGTATCAACGGGCTGCAAGGAATCGGGGCGGTGCTTGTTATCGGGGTCTTCCCCTACGTTCATCCGGTCCCGCATGGGGTAGGTCGGGTCGTTCTTGGGGTCAGCATCTATACCCCAACCTTTAATCTGCGTGGGGTCGATTGTTGTGTTTTCCATGGTTGGGCGGTGTTACTGGTTAGCGGTGGGAGGAAGCAACACGGTTTTAATGCAGTTGTCCAGCTTGGCGGAGAACATACGGTAGCCATCGGCTACTTCCTCTAGGGGCAGGCGGTGGGTAATCAAGCCTTTGGGGTTGAGTACGCCGTTCTGCACGTGGTCAATCAGGCGCGGGAGCAAGCGCTTCACCGAAGACTGGTTGGCCCGGATGGTAAGGCCCTTGTTCAGCACGTTGCCAATGGGTACAAGGTTGTCGGTAGGACCATATACGCCTACAATCGACACAACGCCACCTTTCTTTACGGAGTTAATAGCCCAGTGCAGTGCCGTAGCCGAACCTGCCTGTAGCAGTAGTTTGCGCCCCGTAATGGTCTGCATGGTATTACCAGCGGCTTCCGCTCCAACGGCGTCAATTACGCAGTCAGCACCAATCCAGTCCGTTATCTTCTTGATGAACACCACCGGGTCGTTCATCTCCTTAAAGTTGTATGCCTCGCAGTACGAGTAGTTGCGCGCAAACTCCAAGCGGTAATCTTCCTGGTCGATGATGATAACACGGCCAGCGCCAAACAGCCAGGCACAACGAGCAGCCATAATCCCAATGGGGCCGGCCCCAAATACTACTACGGTGTCACCCTTCTGAATACCAGCCATTTCGGCGGCTTGATACCCAGTGGGTACCACGTCGGTCAGCAGCACTGCATCATCCAAGTCCATGTCGGCTGGAATAATGGTAGGGCCCACGTTGGCATACGGCACGCGAGCATATTCGGCCTGCCCACCATCGAACCCGCCAGCGGTGTGTGAGTAGCCGAAAATAGCTCCTACGGCCGTGGCCTCCGTGTTCGACTCGTGGCAGTTGCCAAACATGCCCTGACGGCAGAAGTGACACTCGCCGCAGGCAATATTAAACGGTACCAGCACTCGGTCGCCAGTTTTTACCTTTGTTACCTCCGAGCCAACTTCAACAACTTCACCCACAAACTCATGGCCGAAAGTGGAGCCCACGCGGGTATCGGGCACATTGCCATTGTACAGGTGCAGGTCGGAACCGCAAATGCAGGTGCGCAACACCCGAACAATGGCATCTTGTGGATGCTTGATTTCGGGCATTGGTTTTTGAACGGCTCGGACCCGCTTGGGGCCTCGGTAATCCATTGCTAGCATAGTACCTAGTATTAAAGTTCGGGTGGATGTGTGAGCAGGATGTATTCCTGCCAGGGCAGGATGCGCTTCATGGAAATGCAATACATCAGCATAAAATAGTACCGACCCTTCTTAGTCAAGGTTGCTAAAACCAGATTTTTGCACCGGAAATACGTATTTGCACTGGGTTGCTAGTAGTAAATACGTAGTAAGCATGCGCAAAAGGAAGGACCATTCTTGCAAACACGTGGAACCCGCCGAAACAAGGGTAGAAGCCTGATTACGCAAATGCCCCGGAATCAGCCCTACCTTTGTTGGGCAACTGCCCACCGCCTAGCATTCGGCTACGCCAAAGTGCTACGCTTCTTTTACCATTACTCGCATGGATATTTATCTGATTCGGCATACCCCCGTAGCCACCGCGCCCGGTATCTGCTATGGCCGTTCGGATGTGGCAGTGGCGGCTACTTACCCGGAGGACGCCGCCTCGGTGCGGGCTCGGTTGGCGTCGGTGCTAGATGCAGGCCCGGTGGCCGTGCACGCCAGCCCATTGCGCCGGTGTCAGCAACTCGCCGAAGCTTTGGCGCCGCAGTCTGTACGCCTAGACAGCCGGTTGATGGAGTACAACTTTGGCCGCTGGGAGTTGCTGCCTTGGGCCGCAGTGCCCGCCCCCGAGCGGGAGCAATGGAAGGCTGACTTTGTGAACCTACCCGCTCCCGATGGCGAAACCTTCCAGGGCCTCCAAGACCGCGCCACCGAGTTTCTGACGGACGTGCTGGCCTCGGCTGCGCCCCAGGTGCCCTTATTAATCGTGAGCCATTCCGCTGTTATTCGCAGCCTTATTTGCTACTGCCTCGGCCTGCCTCTGTCCCAAGCCTTCCGCTTCGACGTTGACTATGGCTCCATCACCAAGGTCCGGTATCAGCAAGGCCAACTGCAAGTAGCCTATATCAACGGATAAACAGGCGCCTGCTACTTGTTGAGAAAAAGTAAGGCCGAGCAGGGCAATTTAGCTAGAGAGGCTGCTACGCCCTACTAGTCGAATTGCCCTGCTCGGCCTAAGCCGTTTATTGGTCGTAGCTGCTAGAGCTGAGTTGCGGGTAGTACTTTACCGGTTACTTCCCCAAACCCGATGCGTATTCCGTCCTTCTCGCAGAAGCCGCGCATGGTTACAGTATCGCCATCCAGTAGGAAAGTGCGTTCGGTGCCGTCCTCCAGCGGGAGTGGGCGGGTACCGCGCCAAGCCAGCTCCAGCATAGAGCCTAATGAATCGGGAGTGGCGCCAGAGATGGTACCAGAGGCGTACAGGTCGCCTACCTCCAAGTTGCAGCCGTTGGAAGCTTGGTGAGCCAATTGCTGAGCCATGCTCCAGTACATCAACCCAAAGTTGGAGCGCGACACGGTAGTTTCCGCGCCCGCTTCGGGCTGAATGGCTACCTCCAAGGTAATATCAAAGTTGTGCTTATCGAGCTGGCGGAGGTAGAGTAGGGGCTCCGGCTCCTGTACTGGTCCTGCCACCCGGAAGGCTCCAAGGCATCTAGCGTTACCACCCACGGCGATACGCTGCTGCCAAAGCTCTTGCCCAAAAACGGACCCAGCGGTACATACTCCCAGCTCTGAATGTCGCGGGCACTCCAGTCATTGAATAAGACTAGTCCGAAGATGTAGTCCTCGGCATTTTGCACTGGCACTGTGTCGCCTAGCTGGGTACCGCGTCCTACCACAAAAGCCATTTCCAGCTCAAAGTCGAGCTGTTGAGAAGGACCGAAGGTGGGTGCAGCAGCATCGGGTGCTTTGCGCTGCCCATTGGGCCGCTGAACAGGGGTGCCACTGACCACGATGCTGCTTGCGCGGCCGTGGTACCCGATGGGAATATGCCGCCAGTTGGGTAGCAGCGCGTTGGCAGGGTCCCGGAACATCATGCCTACGTTGGTAGCATGCTCAATGCTGCTGTAGAAATCGGTGTAGTTGTGCGGCTTCACGGGGCGTAGCATTCGCACCTCGCTTTGGCGGAGGAGGCACTCGCGCATTACCTCATCGGAGCGCAAAGCGCCGTTATCGTGGCGCAGCAGTTCCGATACGCGCTGGCGCACGGCACGCCAGGCTGGGCGCCCCAAGGCAATAAATTGGTTGAGGGAGCGGCGCCGAAAAATTTTGGGCATCTTCGGCCCCAGCTCCAAATCCTCGAAAAAGCCGAACTGAGCTACGGCGTACAAATCCAGCACGTAGTCGCCAATGGCTACTCCCAAGCGAGGCCCGCGCAGTTCCGTCTCGAAGACCCCGAAGGGGAGATTCTGAATCGGGAAGTCGCTGGTAGGAGCAATGTCAATCCAAGAATGCAGGCTCGGGTCGTTCGGGTTAGCCATAAGGAGTAGGGTGGTGGAAGAAGAGGCAAAGGTAGGCCAGTCTGCTACATGTTACGGCTCGACGATGATTCCGCTACAGATCAGGTAGAATCTGAGTAAGCTAGTAGCTTGAGCTAGGCCCTTTCACACGGAGTACAACTAGCAATGTGCTACCTATATTGGAAGCACCAGATAAGTATAAATTGATATGCTAAGAAATTCGATTATTTCTTTTACTGTATTTATTCTTTCAAGCTGCAGCAGCAAAGAATAAATAAATACTAGTCCAGAAATAATTCGTGGTATTTATGATTCTGGTACTTCTAGTTGTTATTTAGCATTCAAGCAGGATGGTACGTTTGAATGGTTTAGCGAAAGTAGTATTGGTGCTTCAACCGCATACCAAGGGAAGTACTCGCTTCAGAATGGTGTTTTCTACCTAGATAGAAGTGATTTTTCTAGCGTCATCAAATCAAATAGGCTTCTACTAACATCTAAGCACCCATTATCTGGAGGTACTAATGATGAATATATTAATTCAAGTAGATAGCTTAACTAGGTTAGTTGATAGTGTTTTTATTTTTATGGTTATTCATGACAAGCGCGGCGCTTTGTAAAAGAATCTTACTAATGGTTTGATAAAATAAATAGAGGGCAAGTAGTTAACTACTCATTCATTAATGAGGTATTTGACGCGCCTCACAGCCCATTAAACACCATGCCCCGCTCTCGTCGGTTTACCAACGAGAGCGGGGCATGGTGTTTATACCCTCTACCTACTAAAACTGCGGGGTCGGTACGGGGTTGGGCTGCACGGGGCGGCCAGTCTGGCCAGCGGGCTGCTCATCCATGGGAGTAGAGTTGATGGCCTCCACGGCGCGAATTTCAGGCACGGCTTTTTTCACCGATTCTTCTACCCCCGCTTTTAGGGTCATTGGCGACATGGGGCAGGTGCCACAAGCGCCCAATAGCTCCAGTTGCAACACCATGTCGGTGGTGATGTCGAGCACGCGCACGTTGCCACCGTCGGCGGCTAGATAAGGCCGGATGGTGTCCAGGGCCTGCTCAATGCGGGGCAGGAGCGGATGGTGTTCTACGGCGGCGGAATGCGTCATGAATCTGAGATTGAGCTGCCTTGCCAATGGGAACTACAGCAAGCAGCAGCGGAGTACTTCTTCAAAGGTAACGCTTTTGAGGCGTATGCAGGCAACACGAAATGTGCCGGTAAAGTTGCTGACCAGGTACGGAGGAGCTTGGTGCCCGGTGGCCGTAGCCCTAGCTCACCTCCCGGCATTATTGCATTTCCACCACTTGGGTGCGGGGTGCTACCGCGTTGCGGATGCTTACCTGGCGTGCCAGCTCCTCCGCTAGTTGCTCAAATACAGCCGCTGCGGGCGTGCCTCCCTGCAAGATAGCGGGCGTGCCCTTGTCGCCGTTTTCGCGGATGCTCTGCACCAGCGGAATGTGGCCCAGCAGGGGCACCCCGTGCTTTTCGGCTAGCTGCTGGCCGCCGCCTTCCCCGAAGATGAAGTACTTGTTCTCAGGCAACTCGGCCGGTGTAAACCACGCCATGTTTTCTACCACACCCAGCACGGGTACGTTAATTTGGGGCAGGCGGAACATCTGCAAGCCCTTTTCGGCATCGGCCAGCGCTACTTTCTGGGGCGTCGTCACGATGAGGGAGCCGGTTACGGGCACCGTCTGCACCATAGTCAGGTGAATGTCGGAGGTTCCGGGAGGCATGTCAAGAAGCAGGTAGTCTAGCTCTCCCCAGTCTACCTCCGTGATGAACTGCTTCAAAGCTGATGATGCCATGGGGCCCGCCACACAATGGCTGATTCGGCCGGTGCCAGGAAGCCAATGCTCATAATCTTGACGCCGTGAGCTTCAATGGGCTGGATGAGGTTCCGCCCATCGGGGCCCTGGTACACGTGCGGACGAGCATCTTCCACCCCAAACATGAGGGGCATGCTGGGGCCGCTGATGTCGGCATCTACTAGGCCTACCTTGGCGCCGGAGCGGGCCAGGGCAATAGCTAGGTTGGCCGTGACGGTGCTCTTGCCCACGCCGCCTTTGCCCGAGGCAATGGCAATGATGTTTTTCACGCCGGGCAGCAGGTCGCGGTTTTGGCGCATGGTAGTCACGCGCGAGGTCATGTTGATGCTCACCTCCGCGTCCTTATCAACCATGGTGTGGATGGCCCGCACGCATGCATCGTGGATGAGTTGCTTTAGGGGGCAAGCCGGGGTAGTGAGTACTACCGTGAACGAAACCTTTTGGCCGTCAATGGCCACGTCCTCAATCATGTTGAGGGTTACGAGGTCTTTGCCCAGGTCGGGCTCCTCCACGTAGCTCAGGGCCTTGAGGACGTCTTCTTTAGTTATGGTCGCCATTATAGTCAGTCAGGAAATGCAGGATGCAAAGCACAAAGATAACCCGGAAACGGGGCGGAAGTTGTACAGGGTGGATATCCTCTTCGTCTGCCGGGCCGAACCTGGCTGCATCGGGTGGGCTACCGATGGTGGGGCCTGCAGACCTTGCGGTTGTGGGGAGCTTAGTTCAGTCCGAAGCGGGCGAGCAGGGCTTCCTTGTGTTGCTTGCCGATGGGCAGCTTTTCGCGCAGGTCGTAGAGTTCGGCTTCGTTGCCGCTGATGGCTTTAATGGCGTCCATCTTCACAATGTAGGACTTCTGGATGCGCGTAAAACGGTCGGCGGGGAGCTGGTCCTCAATGCGGTTCATGCGCAGATACGTGACGATGATGCGGTCCTTGAGGATAATTTTGATGTAGTCTTTCATGCCTTCGATGTAGTAGATTTCATCGAAGAGCACCCGCTGTAAGGAGTTGCCTTCCTTCACAAACAGGTATTCGGGCGCGGGCGGTGCCTGAACCGCGGGGCGGCCATTGATAATGGTGAGGGACTTGTTGACGGCCTTCAAAAAACGCGGAAACGACACGGGTTTCACGATATAATCTAAGGCATCCAGCTCAAAGCCTTCCAGGGCATAATTGGGGTAGGCCGTCACGAATATCACGTAGGGCGGGTTATGCAGGGAGCGGATAAACTCTATGCCGTTGACTTGGGGCATGTTGATATCCGAGAAGATGAGGTCAACTTGCTGTTGCTGGAGCACCTCCAGGGCATCAAATACATGTTCGCAGCTGGCCAGCAAGTGCAAGGACGGAATGCGGGCTATGTACCCCTCCAGTAGTTCGCGGGCGAAGGGCTCGTCGTCAATTATTACACAGTTAATCATGGGGTAGAAGCAAGGGTGGCGAAAGAAGGCGCGGGGCGGGTGGTAGGAGTAAGGGCCAGCGGAGCCAACCGAATAGTAAGGGCCACGCGATGGATATAGGTTTCTGGGTCGTGGATGATGGTGAGGCGGTACTCGTGGGGAGCATAGTGGAGCGCTAGCCGCTTTTGCACATTGGCAATGCCTACGCCGCCAAACTCGCGCCGGGGTGCCGTGGGGCTATAGCTGTTGCTAACTTCAAACTGTAACTGGCCCTCGGCTACCGTCAGGGCAATACTTACCCAGGAGGCATCTAGGCTACTATCTACCCGTGCTTGAAGGCATTCTCCACGAAGGGAAAAAATAGCAGCGGCGTAATGCGGTACTTCTGCAAGGGCCCGGCCTTGTGGTAGGTGATGGTAACTTTCTGCCCGTAGCGCAGGCGTTCCAGCTCTAAATACGCTTCTAGAAAGCCAATTTCCTTGGTCAGGGGCACCAGCGCGGCATCCGACTCATACACCGTGTAGTGCATCAGGTGGGAGAGGTGCTCCACCATGTCGGGGGCGCGCTCATCCTGCTTCACCACCATGGTGTAGATGTTGTTGAGCGTATTGAAGAGAAAGTGCGGGTTTACCTGGGCTTTGAGAAAGTTGACTTCCAGGTTCAGGTTTTCGCGCTGCAAGCGTAGGCTTTGGTTGCCGCTACTCAGCAGAAACCGGATGAAGCGGAGCAAAATGGGCGGAATAACCGTGACGGAAAAATCGTTCAGGCCCATGCTCACGCTACGCCACGAGAAGATGCCCTCCCACAGGTTGCCATCCAGAAAGCGGTGCATGTAGCTGTGGGCATTCTCCGAAACCAGTCCGTAGTGGTCGAACACCGAGAAGCACAGGTAGCAGAGCGTTGCCCAGAAGTAATAAATAGCCACAATGCCTACGGCCGTGAGCAGCCAGCGGCGGCGCAGCAGAAAGCGCGGGAGCAGCACTAAGGAAAAGAAATAGTAGCTGCTGATGGTGGCTATTGTGTCTTTGAGCACAAAGCCCCAAGTGACAACAGGCTTCTCCTGCCAGTTGCTGAATACGGAATACGCAAAGCCGATAAAAAGCGCCCACCAGAACAGATGCTTAATTACCCGCCCCGGTAGCGTGGAAAAGTAGCCTTGAATACGAGAGCCTAACACTGCCATAAGCCAAGATTAGAGGCGGATCTGAAGCTTGACCAGAACTCGATGTTCGGTCTCCGTCAGGTCCGCGGTATGTAGACTGGGGTATTGCAAGGCGAGGCGGCGCAGCGCGGCCCCAATGGCTGCGTCGGAGCGGTAGGTGAGGGGTAGGGGCTCCTGCGCAGTGCGTTCCAACACGAGGGTAACTGCATCGGCCCCTACTAGTACCTGGCTACGAACATCGGCCACGGCATGCGGGGCGGCATCGAGGCCGGCAAAGAGGCGCTCCAAAAACGGATGTAGTAGCAAAGGCGCCACGTACTGCTCGGCCACGGTGCCCACCACGGTGTGGGCAATGCTGACGGTTTGAGGGCGGCGCAGGCGTTCCAGGGCCAGGTAGTCTTCCAGAAACTCCAGTTCCCGGCTCAAGAGCACGCGCTCCGTATCAGTCTCGTAGAGGGTGTAGCGCATGAGGTCAGCCAGGTGTAGTACCACATCGCCGGCGCGGTCGTCGCGGGTGCGGGTCATGGTTTGGAGGCTGCCGAGGGTATTAAACAAAAATTGCGGATTGATCTGCGACTTCAGGTAGCCCAGTTCTAGGTGTAGATGGTCGCGCTCCAGGGCCAGGCGGCGGCGGTCAATGACCAGTGCGTAAGTCAGGAAACTAATGAGCACTGGGAACAGCACAATGGCCAGCATCCCGAAAAAGGTGCTGATCTGCTCGGCGGGGCTAAGTAAGCCCGACCAAAAATCTGCCACGTAAAACTGCTGCAAGGTGCGGTGCATCACGGCAGAAAGCGGCAGGTAAGTTTGGGCCAGACGGGAACCTACATACATCCAAACCTCAAAGGCATACAGCACGGCCACGCCCGCGGCCAGGGCCCGCCACGTGCGCCCTTGCAGCAGCCACCGCGGAATGATCAGGTAAACCAACCCGTTGAAGAGTAACACCGAAAAGCCCATTTGCAGGGCCACCAGCGGCCACATGGGCCCCTCGAAGGAGAAGTTGGGGCGCTTATTCCAGGCGATGTAAAAGACTCCCAGCACTACCCATAATAGTAGCTGTAGCAGCACCGTGGTGGTGCGCGGGCTCAGGCTTTTCCAGCCAAAAGTGGCCGATGACGCAGGTTCGGGCATACGAAGAAACGGCAGACCAGCTCCGGCTTTGGTGGTGTGGGGCGGCGCTTTGGTCGAATAAACTTCCAGTCCCTAAAGCTCTGCAATTTCTTCGTGCCAGATCTTCTCCACTCCCAAAAAGAACTGCCCGATGAAACCGCCTTTTCGCGCCGCCACCATTGCTCCCCGTTCTACCTTCAGCCGGCTGTGGCAGGTAGCATTGGCAACAGTAGCCAGCGTGCTTGCTAGCCAGGTCCAGGCCCAAACGCCTACCGATACGGCCTTCGCGCGGCTGCTGCGCCAAAATCAGTTCACTCTTACCCAAACCGGCACCCAGTGCAGTGGCCCCGGTTGGGACAAGTTGCAACAGGACATCCGGAAAAGCACCCTGGTGCTGCTGGGCGAAGACCACGGCATGGCCCAAATTCCGCCTTTCGCGCAGGCGGTGGCGCAGGTGTTGAAGCCCAAAGTGTACGTAGCTGAAATAGATAAGTACCAAGCCCAGGACCTAACCCGCTTGGCGGCCCAGCCGGGTTTGCCCACGGCCTATTTGCAGCAGTTTCCCATGAGCTTGTCATTTTATAGCTGGGCCGAGGAGTTCGAGTTGGCGCGGGCCTTACGGGCCCAGAATACGAAGCTGGTGGGCGTAGAGCAGTTAGGCTTTGCCGCCACGGGCCGCTCTCTAATGCTGATGGCTGACCAAGTGAAACGCCCCACGACGCGCACGTTTCTGCGCAAGCAAGCCGCCGCCATCCAAGCCCACGACCGGGCGGCCCTGGTGGCCGGCAACTACGGCAGCATCACCATCAACGGTATGCGCCCTACCCTGCTCGACAGTTTGCGAAAAATGACCAGTACGGAGCCAGCAGGGGTACGCCAACTGCTACAAGACTTGGAAGCTAGCGTAAACATCTTCCGCATTAATGCTTCCGGCAAGTCCGGCGGCCACCAACTGCGCATCAACCTGATGAAACGCAACCTGCTGGCCGAGTTGCAGCCCTACCAGCAGGCTGGGCAAGCCTTGCCGCCCATGCTCTTCAAGTTCGGGGCCAACCACCTGGGCCGGGGCCGCAGCATCTGGGGCGACATCTACGACGTGGGCAACCTGGCCGTAAACCTGGCCGACGCCCACGACCAGAAAACGCTGCACATCTTGGTGATGGGTAAGCAGGGCAAGAAGGTGACAGGTCAGAACCCGGTAGACTTCAGCAAGAACGCCACCGCCTATTCTGCTGCCGACGACGCCATGCTCAAGCCGTTTATGGCCGCTACTCCCGCTGGTGCCGCTTGGCAAGTGTTTGATCTGCGGCCAATGCGCCGCGCCCTGCTCTACAAAGGGCTGCCCGTTGCAGACCAGGAGTTGCAAGCCGCCATTCTGGGCTACGACTATGTGGTCATCATTCCCGAAACCACCGCCAGCCATAACTACTAAGCCTGCTCGGGTAAGTCCTAAATGGGTTGTGAAACTTGCCCAGCCATTGGCGCACGGGGTATTTTAGCTGCCTACATGAGCCCGTCATCCTGAGCTTACCAAACGACGCTAGTACTAGCCTACCGCAAATTGCCATAGCAAACCCGTGCTGACTTTAGAAGTGACACCGGGAAGACAGGCGCACTTCTCCCTACCTTTGTGGCTGTATGGCCCGCATCCCGAAGGAAACCGTTGATCAGATTATCCACCACGCCGATATTGTGGAGGTAGTTGGTGACTTTGTGCAGCTGAAGCGCAAGGGACAAAACATGTGGGCCTGCTGCCCTTTTCATCACGAAAAGTCGCCGAGCTTCTCGGTAGCGCCTTCTAAAGGCCTTTATAAGTGCTTTGGCTGCGGCAAGGCCGGCGGGGTAGTCCAGTTCATTATGGATATTGAGGGTACCAGCTACGTGGAAGCCCTGAAGTACCTGGCCAAAAAATACGGCATTGATGTTCAGGAGGAAGAAAAGACACCTGAGCAGCAGTTAGCCCAAAACGAAAAGGACTCCCAGTTTATCGTTTCCAACTGGGCCAAGGACCACTACCACCGCCTGCTGCTCAACACCGACGAAGGGCAAAGCATTGGCCTGAGCTACCTGCGTCAGCGGGGGCTGAACCAGGCAACCATCAAAACCTTCGAGCTGGGCTACTCCCTCGACCAGTGGGACGACTTGCTAAAGGCGGGGGAAAAGCAGGGGTACGAACGGAAATACCTGGAAAAAACCGGCCTTGTTGTTGCCCGCGAGGATGACCAAGGCCACGACACCGGCCGTCGGTACGACCGTTTCCGGGGCCGCGTGATGTTTCCCATCCACAACGTATCAGGCCGCGTTATTGGCTTCGGGGCGCGTACGCTCAAGCCTAACGACAAAACGGCGAAATACCTCAACTCGCCAGAGTCGGAGATTTACCATAAGTCCGATGTGCTGTATGGTCTTTACCAGGGGCGGCAGGCTATTCGGGCCGAGGAGCTGTGCTACCTAGTAGAAGGCTACCTGGACGTGCTCAGTCTGCACCAGGGCGGCATCAAGAACGTAGTGGCTTCGTCCGGTACATCACTGACGGACGGGCAAATCCGCCTCATCAAGCGCTACACCGACAACGTAACGGTGCTCTACGATGGCGATGCGGCGGGTATTCGGGCCTCTCTCCGCGGGATTGATATGCTGCTGGAAGGGGGGCTGAACGTGCGCGTCGTCCTGTTTCCCGACGGCGACGACCCAGACAGCTACATCCGCAAAGTAGGCGACCAACGCTTCAAGGAACACCTCGACAATGCCAGCCAGGACTTCATTCAGTTTAAAACTGACCTGGTAAGCCGCGAAGCAGCCCAAGACCCAGTGAAGAAGGCGGAGGCCATCCGCGACGTGCTGCAAAGCATTGGCAAGGTGCCCGACCCAATTAAGCGGCAGGTGTTTTTGCAGCAAACCTCCCAGGCGTTCGGCATTGATGAGCAGGTCCTGATTTCGGAGTACAACAAGATTGTTCGGACGTCTACGGGCAAAGCTTCCGGTAGCAACGCCAGCGGTGGCGGTAGTAGTGCCGCTACTGGCACGTCCGCCAGCGGCAACGCACGCCCGGCCCCGCGGCCCATGAGCCCGGAGGAAGAAGCTGAGGCCCTCATGTACGGGGCCATGCCGGAGGATTTGGCTGGGGGCGACGTCCTCACGGCCCCGAAGGAAGACCTGGAGCCGGTACCCGATGTGCTGGAACAGTGCGAGCGGGAAGTAGTGCGGCTGCTACTGCTCTACTCGCCCCAACCCCTGGCTCCCGATGTAAGCGTAGCGCAGTACCTCCTGCAACAACTGGACGATACGCCCTTCAAAACCGGCCTCTATGCTGATTTGCTGCACCTGTGCCAGGAAGAACTGGAGCAGGGGCGCTGGCCGGAAGTGCGCACCCTCATTCAGCACGGCCGCTCCGATATTCGGGCCCTAGTGGCGGAGCTGGCGACGGAAAAGTACGAGCTGAGCCCCAACTGGACCACCCACCAGATTTACGTGCCCCGGGAGCTTGACCTGCTGCAAACCGCCTGCGACAACGCTATCCTGCGCCTCAACAAAATCAACGTGGAGCGGGAGTTAGCTACGCGCCTGGATGCCCTGCGCCACCCCCTCGACGATGCAACGATGATGGAGCACCTGCAAACCATTCGGTTGCTCAAACAAATGGACAACCAATTGGCCAGCATGCTTGGGACCGTTATTCCGCGGGCTAGTATGTAATCTGATTTTCGGGTAAGAGGGTGCGGGTAGGAGAGTAGGGGGACTGCCTCAGGAAGTGGCAGTCTTCTATTTTAGGCGTGCGCCCTTTGCTGTACCTTGTTGCGACTCGGCCCACATCAGGCCCGATTACCCTATGATCTCCCCTCGCCGGCCCCAACCAGCCGCCCTGCGC
Organism: Hymenobacter sp. AT01-02; assembly: GCF_000961955.2. Classification (NCBI taxonomy): domain Bacteria; kingdom Pseudomonadati; phylum Bacteroidota; class Cytophagia; order Cytophagales; family Hymenobacteraceae; genus Hymenobacter; species Hymenobacter sp. AT01-02. Next base: position 54,859 of record NZ_JZIR02000017.1, on the reverse strand, counting down.
TACCTGCGCGACATCTGGCTCCGCTTCAACCTGAGCCGCTTCGTGGGCGCCTTAGCCCTGACTACGGTGAGCTTTGCCGTGGGCATTGTTGGCTTCATGTGGATTGAAAAATTCACGTTAGTAGATGCCTTCTATATGACCATGATAACCGTTTCTACGGTCGGCTTTGGGGAACTGCACCCCATGTCGCCGGCGGGGCGGTTGTTTGTGTCGTTGTATATCTTCTTCAACCTCTTGATGCTGGCTTACCTGCTGTCGGTGCTCACCACCTACATCTTCGACGGGGGCCTGCGCAATATGTTCGCCATGCTCAGAAACGACCAGGAAATTCGCCGCTTCGAGAACCACGTGATTGTGTGCGGCTTTGGGCGCAACGGGCGCAAAGCCTACCACGAGCTGCGCGCCAGCGGAGCCGACGTGGTGGTAGTGGAGCAGAACGAAGCTTTAGTACGCGCCGATGGCGAAGACACCGGGGCCACAATTCCGGCCGTGTTCGGAGATGCTACCCTTGACGACACCTTACGGGCCGCGGGTGTAAGCCGGGCCCGGGCCATCATCACGGCCCTTCCGAAGGATGCCGACAACGTGTTCGTGGCCCTTACGGCCCGTGAGCTGAGCCCTTCCATCACTATTATTGCGCGGGCTAGCCTCAAAACCTCAGAAACCAAGCTGCTCCGCGCCGGTGCCGATTCTGTAGTGATGCCCGATGAAATAGGCGGCTCGCACATGGCTAATCTCATTATGCGCCCAGAGGTAATCCGTTTTCTGGATATGATTTCGGGTTTGGGTCCGAACAAGCTGCGCCTGGAGGAATTGAGCACCACAGAGCTGCGGGCCGAATGGCAGGGGCGTAGCATCCGGGAACTGAACATCCGCAGCCGCACCGGCGCCACCGTTATTGGCCTGAAGCACCAGAGCGGTGAGTTCACCGTGAGCCCCGCGGCCGATCTGGTTCCCAGCCCCGGCGACGTACTCCTGTTCCTCGGTACCGACGCTCAGATTGTTACCCTGCTCGACCAATTTCGGATGGTGGAAACGGGGCCTAGCCGCCTTGGGGGCACCCCGCGCACGTAACCACTGGCGTTAGCTGGCGAACTGCTAGGCTTCGTTGGAAAGTACTCTTCCTACTACTTTGAATACTATGGGCTACCCGGTTTCCGGGCCGGATGCGTAGCTTTGCTCACTTTCCGCTCCGATTTTTCTCGCTTCCTACCGTGCACCTCCTCCAGCTTTGTCCGCGTGTTCCGTATCCGCCAACCGATGGGGGAGCCATTGCCGTGTACGACGTGACGGCCGGGCTGGCGCGGGCGGGGCACCAGGTAACAGTGCTGGCCCTAAACACGCCCAAGCACTACCAGCCCGCTACCGTGCTCGACCACCTGGGCCCGAACGTACGCCTAATTACGGTAGATGTAGATACCCGCCTTTCGCCGGTAAAAGCCCTGCGCAACCTGCTCGCTAGCAAGCTGCCGTATAATATTGAGCGTTTTGTGAGCCCCGCCGTGGAAGCGCAACTAGCCACGCTGCTACGCGAAAACCAGTTCGATGCTGCGCAGATTGAAGGTAGCCTGGCTTCTTGGTACGTAAGCACGCTCAAGCGCTTGGCCCCGCAGTTGCCCGTTGTGCTGCGGGCTCATAATGTGGAGTACACTATCTGGCAGATGCTGGCGGAGCGCGAAACCAACGTGCTAAAGCGCTTCTATCTGCGGCACCTGGCCCGCCGCTTGCAGCGCTTTGAGGAGCAAACCCTACCGCAATTTGATGCCGTAGCCGCTATTACCGAGCCCGACCAGCGCCGCTTGCGGGCACTGGGCTGCAAAGAGCCTGTGGTATTTGTGCCGGCTGGCGTTGACCTAAGCCGCTTTCAACCTGATTCGGCCATTCGGCCCAAGCCGCGTACGCTCTACATGATTGGCTCGCTCGACTGGCTCCCGAACCAGGAGGGGCTAGACTGGTTTCTGGCTGAAGTGTGGCCCCAGGTAACCGAAAAGTATCCCGACTTGGAGTTGCACATTGCGGGCAAGGAAATGCCCACCCGCTTCCGTAACCTCAAGCTGCGCAACGTGTGCATCCACGGCTTTGTGGAGTCGGCGGCGGTGTTTATGCAGCAGTATGAGGTGATGGTAGTACCCCTGCTAAGCGGCGGAGGCATGCGCATCAAAATCATTGAAGGCATGGCCATGGGTACCTGCATCATCAGTACCGGGTTGGGGTCGGAGGGCATTCATGTGCGCGACAACTTTGATATTATCCTTTGCGATGAGCCCCTGGAATGGGTAGACCGCATTGGGCGCTACTATCGTGGCGAACTGAACCAGGAAGCCGTGGGGCAGGAAGCGGCCCGCACTATTGCGCGCCTCTACGACAACCGCCGCATTGTAGAGAGCTTTTTGGAACTGTATAACACTCTCACGCTCGGGCGCGCATGATGGTAGTGGAGGCAGTAGCAACGGGTGTGTTGTGGGGTAGCTTGGGGCTGGTGGCTCATACCTACGTGCTGTTTCCGGCGCTACTATCCCGTCTGGCCCGTGCGCGCCGCCAAAACCAGCACGTGTACGCCCGGCACGGCCCCGACCTGCCCCCCGTTGATGTGCTACTGGCTGTGTACAATGAGGAGCAAGTCATTGAAGAGAAGATCCGCTCTACGTTCAACACTACGTACCCCCTGGAGAAGCTCACCTTCTACATTGGCTCTGATAACTCCCAGGACCAAACTAACACGCTGGTAGAGCGCCTGGCGGCTGACTATCCGGGCTTGCGGTTTCGGCCGTTTGGGGAGCGCACGGGCAAACCCGGCATTATGGAGGCGTTGGCCCGCGAGGCAACTGCGCCCGTACTTGTTCTCACCGATGCCAACGTGTTTTTCGCCTCGGATACATTGTTTCAGCTTGTCAAGCACTTTCGTAACCCTGCCATTGGCAGGTGGGCGGTAACATTCTAAACCCGGAGCACCGCCAGGAGGGCATATCCAGTCAGGAAAAAGCTACCTAGAGCGCGAGAACCTCATTAAATACCAGGAGGGTGTTGTGTGGGGGGCCATGATTGGAGCGTTTGGCGGGTGCTTTGCCGTGCGCCGGGCCTGCTACCATCCGGCTCCGGCCGCTTTCTTGGTCGATGACTTTTTCATTTCCATGGCGGTGCTGCAAGATGGCTACCAAGCTATTAATGAACTCGAAGCCGTCTGCTACGAGGACGTGTCAGACCGGCTACCGGAAGAATTTCGGCGCAAAGCCCGCATTTCCGCCGGCAACTTCCAGAACCTGCTTGCTTTCCGGCGCCTCCTGTGGCCGCCCTGGCGCGGGGTAAGCTTTGCGTATTGGTCGCATAAGGTGCTGCGCTGGATGACGCCCCTGCTGCTGATTCTGATGGTAGTGGCCAATGTGGTGCTGGTGGCCCTCGGAGCAGGGTGGTTTTACCAGCTGATGTTGGCCGGCCAGCTCGGAGTACCGCTGCTGCTCTTGCTCGATGCTGCCCTGCGCCGCCGCGACACGCACTCGCGCCTGCTGCGCTTTATCACCCATTTCTACAGCATGAATGCGGCCTTGCTACTAGGACTATGGCGTTACCTGCGCGGGGTGCGCACTACGGTGTGGGAGCTACCCAGCGGTTTCAGCAAAGTAAATAGACCCGGCCCGCCCGCCTGCGGAGCAGTGGCTGCATCGGTGCTGCGGAGCCGGCCAGTGGCCCGTGAAGTGCAGTAGGTACGCTGACTTTCACAGTCTCCTGACAAGAGTTGGGAAACTACCATGGCTGCGCTTTGCAAATTCTGCTGCATATTAACCAGCCGATGCTTCTCATGGGCTTACTTCTACTCCCCTAATTCCCCGCCATGACCTCTAACCTGCGTATTGCCATTTTGGGCTGCGGCAACATGGGCCAGGCCTTTGCAAAAGCCTTTCTGAACTACGACTTAGTAGCCCGCGCCGACTTGCTACTGCTGGGCCGCGACGACGTGCATTGCCAGCGCCTCACTACCCTAATGCCCGGCCTGCCCACCGGCACGCTTACGGTGGCCGTAGGCGAGTACGACATGGTGCTGCTGGCCGTGAAGCCCCAGGATTTTTGGCGGGCCGCCGAAGGCCTGCGCAGTGTGTTGCGTCCCCGGCAAATTGTGTTGTCTATTATGGCGGGTATTCCCATTGCGCGCTTGCAGCGGGAGCTAAATCACCGCCAGGTGCTGCGCGCCATGCCCAATACGCCGGCCCTGCTGGGCATGGGTATCACTGGTTTCTCGGCCTCGCCGGAGGTAGAGCGGAGCCGCTTGCACCAAGTAGAAAACCTAATTAACGCCACGGGTAGGTCAATTTTCTTGGAGGATGAAACCATGCTCGACGCCGTAACGGCCGTAAGTGGCAGTGGCCCCGCCTACTTCTACTACATCGTGCAAGCCATGATGCAGGCCGGTAAGGAGCTAGGATTCACCGAGTCGGTAGCGGGGCTGCTGGTGAAACAAACCATGCTCGGGGCCTTCCACCTGCTCAACAACTCCGATAAGACAATCGACGAGCTAATTGGGGCCGTGGCTTCCAAGGGCGGTACCACCGAAGCGGCGCTGGGAGCTTTTCGCGCCGGTGGGCTCAGCGAAACCATTATTTCGGGCATGAAAGCAGCCCAGCAGCGCGCCACAGAGCTAGCCAAGGAGTAAGAGGGCGCAGAAGATGGCGGAAATAGCGAGGCGGGGTAAGCAAATTAATCCAATCCCTTAGTGTCAACGGCAGTGTTCGTAACTTCGCGGCACCGTTGCTGGTTGTAGCAACAGCTTCGCATTCGTTCCCGCCGGAACACCCCCGCGAAATCCTTTTACTCCGTTACATCCGCTATTCATGCTGGATTCCATTGAAGACGCCATTGCCGACATTCGCGCCGGCAAGGTGGTAGTAGTCGTTGACGACGAAGACCGCGAAAACGAAGGCGACTTTATCTGCGCGGCCCGCTGCGCCACGCCTGAGGTAATCAATTTCATGGCTACTCACGGCCGTGGCCTGGTGTGCGCACCGCTTATTGAGCAGCGCTGCGAAGAGCTGGGGCTGGAGCTGATGGTAGGCCGCAACACGGCTCTGCACTCTACGCCCTTCACCGTTAGCATCGACCTGCTAAAGAATGGCGTGACAACCGGTATTTCTGCCTCCGACCGTTCTAAAACCATCCTGGCCCTCATCGACCCCGAAACCAAGCCGGACGAGCTGGGCAAACCGGGCCATATCTTCCCCCTCAAAGCCCGCAAAGAAGGGGTGCTTCGTCGGGCGGGCCATACCGAAGCCGCCATCGACCTCGCTCGTTTGGCGGGGTTTGAACCGGCTGGGGTGCTCGTAGAAATTCTGCGCGAGGATGGGGAAATGGCCCGCTTACCCGAGCTGCGGGAGGTAGCCACCAAGTGGAACCTTAAGCTGATTTCGGTACAGGACCTGATTAAGTACCGCCTCGAAAAGGAAAGCCTCATCACCCGCGAAATTTCCGTGAAGCTGCCCACCGACTACGGCGACTTCGACCTGATTGCTTACACCCAGCGCAGCACCAACGCCCAGCACTTAGCTCTGGTGAAAGGCGATATTTCGGGCCCCGAGCCCGTGCTGGTGCGCGTGCATAGCTCCTGCGTTACGGGCGACATCTTCGGCTCCTGCCGCTGCGACTGTGGCCCTCAGCTCCACCGCGCCATGCAGCAGATTGAGCGCGAAGGACGCGGCGTGATTGTGTACATGAACCAGGAGGGCCGGGGCATTGGCCTGCTCAACAAGCTGCGCGCCTACAAGCTCCAAGAGCAGGGCCGCGACACGGTAGAAGCCAACTTGGAGCTGGGCTTTGGTATGGATGAGCGCGACTACGGGGTAGGCGCCCAAATCATCCGAGACCTGGGTATCTCGAAGATGCGCTTGCTTTCCAACAACCCCCGCAAGCGCACGGGCCTAATAGGCTACGGCTTAGAGATTGTGGAGTCGGTAGCAATTGAAGTAGAGCCCAACGAGCACAATGAGCGCTACCTCACCACTAAGCGCGACAAGCTGGGCCACACCATCCTCCACAAAGACCGCACCCCGCACCCCGACGTAAAGGCTGCTACCTCGGAGTTGTAGGCGGAGAGTAGCACAACAGAAGCCCCGGCCGGAAATTTTCCAGCTGGGGCTTCCTGTTTTATTATAAATAGATGCGGCTGATTACCTGAAGCTATATATCCGCTTAGCGCGCCGGGGCGCACTATGTATCTGCTGCTCGGCAATGAGAGAGGCAGCAGTATTTGCGTGGGCTACACGGCGTACGTGTTGGAACTGAAGGGCAACTACCTGATTTTGATAATCAGGTGTTCAGCGTCAAGGACCATAGCAACAAAAATGAGCTGACTATCGGCAACGTGACCATGACGTTTGATCCGGCACGGCATGTGTTGTCGTTGAACGATGCAGGCGGCCCGGAAAAAGCGGATGCATACGCCAATAAACCATTTAGGCCGTTCAAGCTGGTATTCCGGCAGGGGCAGTTTGTGCCGCTGCCGTAGCTGCTACCGAAATCCGCTGGTCTTCGTATCCTGTGGTATGAAACAGCTTCTCGGCCCATTCTTCTTGCTCCTGCTGTCCTTGGCTGCTCACGCCCAACGGACGGGCACGGGCTTCACCCAGCAGTTCAACCAAGCATCCGTGTTGCTGTCTACCGGCGACACTCTCAGTGGCCCGCTGGCCCTGCACCGCTCCGAAGACATGCTCACTATGACTATGGCCGACAATACCGTGCGCACTTTGCCGGCCGTGAATGTGCAGAGCTTTGCTGTGCAAGGCGAGCGATACGACCGGCGCCGAGAACAGTACTACTACGATGACTTCTACTCCATGCGGCAGGGGTACTATTACGGGAGTCCTTTCTTTAACAGCATGCCCGTGCCACGCCGCCGCGAGCGGCCCGATACGGCCCTGGTGCGCGTGTTCCGGACCTACCGCTGGAACCGCGACAACGACTACAGTGACTTCCGTACCCCTGGCTTCTTTGAGCAGCTCAGCGGTGGGCCCATCATCTTGCTTCGGCGTGAAGGCCTGATTGAGCGACCCGTAAATTACAACGGGCCCATTGGTTACGGCGGCTATGGGTATGGGTCTCCCTACGGTGCCGGCCGCACCATGGGCTACTACACCGACGTGAAAGACAATTTCTACCTGGGTATGCCCAACGGGAACGTGCTCCCTCTGCGCAATCCTAAGAAGGACTTGCTATCCTATTTTCGCAACCATAACCGGCAGATTTAGCAGTACGTCAAGCAGAACAAGCTCAACTACACTGACCCCCGCGAGCTGGCCTACATTGTGAACTACGCCAACTCGCTGCAAAAATAGGCGGCACTTTACTTGTCTGCCGCATCGGGCAACTTGCCCCCACTCCAACGCATGATGGGGTAGCGCAGGTGGGACTTTTCATAGTACTCCGACTGGCGGTACACCCAATCGAGCTGGGCTGCCCCACTTGCGGCGAAGGCGGCGTTTTGCTGTTTCAGCTTTTCCAGACGCGCCCGCAGGGTGGGGTCTTTCCGCAGCAGATCGGCAGCTACGTCCTCAAACACGTAGTCAGAGAAGTACTCTTTCTGCTGCAAAATGCTGTCAAAGAAGCCCCAGGAGAAAAACGAGTCGGTGGCTTGGGGTTCTAGAGTTTCTACAAGGTAGCGCGCGGTAGGCTGGTTTAGCCAGGCTACGTAGTCGCCAGTATGGAAGGCAGTGGGTTGCTGCACCGTGCGTAGTTCCACTTGGGAGTGCAGGTAATGCCCCTCGTACGGGCGCGGCCCGGTTTTGTAGTCCTGAACATAATATACCTCGCCCGTCAGGGTCGTGTCGCGGGTGAGGCGGCGCAGGCTGGTACCGGCGCGGCGCAGGCGGTCTACTACTTCCGTCCAAGCCTGGGGGATGAGGTAGGCCTGGGGGCGCTGCACCGCCAGGGTAGGCCGGAAGGTGTTGTAGTATGGAATCTGGCGCGAGTAGGGAGCCTGGCGGTCGTAGGAGAGGCGGGGCTTATTGCTGATTTCACTGGGCGTAAGGCGGCCCTCATACCCCAGAAACGTGACTGTTTCGGCCGCTGTGGTGTCTAGCTTCCAGGCCAGCGGAAACGTAGTTTGGGCAGCTAGCTGGCTATCGGCTTCGGCACGGGCCTGGCCGATAGCGACTTTGTCGTGCACTACGGCGTGAATCAGTAAGTCGAGGAAGTCATACTGAGCCTTTACCCGCGGAGTGTAGGCTTTCAGCATGTGGGTTTCGGTGATGAAGCCGATAGTATTGAACAGCGCCGTATAGCCGGAGGAATAGCGGGGCGTCTCCAGAAAACCTACGAGGCCCCGGGCGTCGGGCGTGCGGCCCTCAAAGTCCACGTAGGGCGTCATAGGGGTGGCACGCTGCTGCATGCCACCGTAGAGCTGGGGAAGCAGCGTTTGGGTCATGTACTGACTCAGGGCCGGATGCAGCTTATCTTTCTGCGTAGCAATAAGAGTCATGGCGTACTGGTAGTCGGCCCCATCGGAGGTGTGCGTATCCACAAACACATCAGGACGCCAGCGGGTGAGCAGCTCGGCAAACGTGCGGGCATTGCGCGAGTCCTGCTTCACGTAGTCCCGGTTCAGGTCGAGGTGGCGGGCGTTGCCGCGGAAACCGTACGACTCCGGCCCGTTCTGGTTGGCGCGCGTGGTGCTGTTGCGGTTCAGGGAGCCATCCACATTGTAAATGGGAATAATAACCAGCGTAATATCCCGCAGCTGCTGCCGCAGTTCGGGTTTCTGCACGTAGTCGCGCGCCAGGGCCATGGCAGCGTCAATGCCTTCCGGTTCGCCCGGGTGGATGCCGTTCTGAATCAGAATTATGCGGCGGTTCTTGCTCCGCACCTTGGCCGGCTCAAAGGTTTTGTCTAGCCCTACTACCACCTCGTGCAGGGGTAGGCCGGCATCCGTGCCGCCTATTTCCCGCATGCGTATTTCTGGGTAAGCTTTGTCTAGCCGCTGGTAGTAGGCAATGCACTCGGCATAGGTAGTGGTGGTATTGCCGTTGCCTTTCTCGAAGGGGGTGCGCCAGTCAGGAGAGGAGGCGGGAGCTGCAAGCAGCAGGGTAGAAAGCAGGAAGGAGAGCATACGCAGGAGCCGCAATAAAAAATCATCCCCCGCAAAGCGAAGGATGACAAAGAAAAGGCAGAAAAGGGGAAGCGTCCTACTAACTATCCAGTCAGGACCGCCGCAAGCCATGAATAGTGGGCTAATACAGCCGGCGACGCGGCGGGAAGATCAACTGGTCGACGCTATACTTACCAGGACCCGTAAAAAGCAACCCTAAAAATAAAAAGGCCGATTCCAGGGCGTGAGAGTAAGCCGCAAAGCCGTCTCCGGTACTCAGGTGCTGAAGAGTGGCTAGGAGCATGGTGGCCAGGAGCAGCGCACAGGTAAGGCGGAAAAACAAGCCAATGGCGAGCAGTTGCCCGCCCACGGCTTCGGCTGCGGCCGCCAAAAAACCCCAGAAAGCTGGGGCTACGCTCACGCCTATCACTTTCATGGCACCTCCAACCTGGGTCCAGGTTTCCATTCCGCCGATGAGCTTGGGGTAGCCATGCAAGGTGAACATAAACCCAATGCCCACGCGTAGCAGGAGCAAGCCAAGATCATGCGTGCGGTAGCGGTTTTCAAACAAAGCCATAGGCAAAGCAGGGAAAGGCCGGGCAGAACAAGAAAGGAATACAGGGCTGTAGTGTGCAGCTTGCGTTGGCAAAGTACCAGAAATATGCGGTTGCCCAACAAGTCGGGGCGAAACCTTACTGGTAAAGCAACACGCCGGTAATGCGAGCCGCGGGCGGAATATCAGCTGAGTTCATTTCCTCGGGGTGCTTGGCTGGCAGAGAGTTAGGGTCAATTACCCAGGCCATCTTGACCTCCCCTGATACGGCGGCGAAACCGGCCGGGGTGGGGCGCACCCGCGTGAGGCCAAGGTTCTGACGAGCCGCACCAAACGGCGAACCTACCCAATGCCCTCGGCCGTGCGGTACTGCGAATCGTAGATACGAATGCGGCGCAGGCGAAACCCAGCGCTAGAGTCGCCAATGAGGTGAAGAATGGTGGGCGGCGCGGTTGGTTGCTGGGCGTCGCGCATCTCGTAGGCGGGCAGCTGCTTGCCATTATCGGTGTAGGTAGTGGCGCGTAGCAAGCTGGCGGGCACTACCTTTTTAATCTGCTCTTCCCGCATGCCCAGGCGCAAACGGCCGGCTTGGCCAGGGCTGAGCAGATGAAGAGAGTCGGGAAGGGGGGCGCCCGCCAAGGGAGATGGAACGCCGGGCACCTTGGCTACGGCCGCAGCACCTGGCTCGACGGCGGCGGGGTCCGTGGCCCCATTCTCCGGCACAAAGGGTGGCGAGCCGGTATCGGTGGCGCTGCGGGAGTCGCAGGCGCTGAAGGCAGCACTTAGCACGGTGGCAGCCAGGGCCGGCAAAAAGGGCAAGAAACGGTTCAGCATCCTCTCCATACGCAGCCACAAGACAGGTTGTTAAGGTAGGCGCTCGGAAGAGGCGCCCACGCGTAATCGAATCGTAATTGACCGTCGGCACGTAGGTTGCGTACCTTTACCATCCTTTCCTGTTCACCTCTAGCCTAGTTGCCCGTGTCTGCCGAAGCCCGCAAACCGCTCATTCTTATCTCCAACGACGACGGCATTACTGCCCCCGGCATTGCTACCCTCGTCCGCGTCATGGCCCGTATCGGCGAGGTAGTCGTGGTAGCGCCCAATTCCCCGCAGTCGGGTATGGGCCACGCCATCACCATTGGCCATCCCCTGCGCCTCGATGCCAGCACCATCTTTCCCGGTATCGAAGCCTACGAATGCAGCGGCACCCCCGCCGATTGCGTGAAGCTGGCCAAACACTACGTACTGAAGGACCGCAACCCCGATTTGGTAGTGTCAGGCATCAACCACGGCTCCAACTCTTCCGTGAATGTGTTGTACTCCGGCACTATGTCGGCGGCCATTGAGGCGGCCATCGAAGGACTGCCAGCCATTGGCTTTTCCTTGTGCGAGTACGGCCACGACGCGGATTTCTCCCACACCGAGGGCTGGATTGAGCACCTCACGCGTCAGGCCCTGGAGCACGGTATCCCGGCCGGTACGGCTCTGAACGTCAACATTCCCAAGAATTCCGAAACGCCCATTGTGGGGGCTAAGATCTGTCGGCAGGCCCGCGCGAAATGGCAGGAGGAGTTTGACCTGCGCCACGACCCTCACCGTCGCCCGTACTACTGGTTGATTGGGGAATTTGTGAACCTGGATAATGGTACCGATACCGATGAGTGGGCCCTAGCGAACAACTACATTTCCATTGTGCCCTGCCAGTTTGACCTCACAGCTCATCATGCCCTGCGCGACATGAACACTTCCTGGCAGCTACGGAGTACTCCCGTGGCAGAGCCTGCTGCTAAGCCAGCGCCCCACGTGGGCAGCGCCACGCCCGAGCCCGGTGAGTCGGCGGAGGGCCTCGGATAAGTAGCTCCACCTCACCACAACAAACAGCCCCGGCTACTACTAGTCGGGGCTGTTTGTTGTGGTGAGGTATTTAGTAACGGGGAGAATGATGGGAGTGAAGCGGCTGGTGTTCGGGAAAACCGGGCACCTCCGAAACATGCTTGTGAGGCTCCGGAACATGCTTTCGGATGATGGGCACCGATGCCAAAGGGTGGGGTAGCGTAGAAGGCTGGTGCCCGCGCCACAGCAACACCACCAAGGCGGCCAACACGAGTGCCGCAAGCAACAGCTTTTTCATTGCGAGGAGTAGAAAGGGTAGTTATCAAATCTACTTTGCCTCGCATGAAGGCCGGGTGAATCTACTACTGGCTGACGCGCCGGGTAGCAGTAGTGCGGCGAGTGGCCGTTTTTTTGGTAGCGGGGGCCGGCGTCGTTTTGGTTTGCGTGCGGGTTGAAGAGTGGTAGTTGCCACTGGGGGTAGCCACGTTGTGGGTGCGCGCGGTGGTCCGGGTAGTGCCTGCCGCCGAGGACTGCGTGCTGGTAGTGGTTGTCTTTTGTTGAACAGCCTGGGCCTGGGCGCCCATCGTGGCAAGGGAGAAGCTTAGCAGAACGAGCAGCTTTTTCATACTACAAGGAAAAAAGAGGTGGGAGATATGGACCATATACGTAAACTTTTCCCGTATAGTCGTGCTTACTCGCTGCATTGCTAGGGAAACCGTAGCGCAAACGTAGTGCCCTTGCCTACCTCCGATTCTACCGTCAAATCAGCCTTGTGAAACTCGGCAATGGTTTTGGCAATGGGTAGCCCCAGGCCGTAGCCTTCCGGGGCCGCTGCCCCCGCCTGAAAACGCCGAAACCGGTCGAACAGGTGGGGGAGGTGCTCAGGCGCAATACCCGGGCCCGTATCCGTTACGGCCAGGCGGTAGCCGCTCCCCTCCGGCCGGCCGGTAATGGTTATGCTGCCGCCCCATTTGTTGTACTTGATAGCGTTGCTGACCAAGTTGAACAGTAGCGTGAACAGCAGCGTGCGGTTAGCCTGGGGTAGTACGTAGTCGGGGCGCAAGTCTTCCAGCAGCTTCAGTTCCCGCTGGGCCAGGCGGTCTTCCAACTCGTTGGTTACTTCGGCCAGCACCGTAGCCACCGATACGGCCTCGTCGCGCAGGTACTGTTCGTTTTCAATGTTAGCAATTAAAAGTAGTGTTTTTACCGTGTTGCGCAGGCGGTACAGCGTCTTCTGCGACTCTACAATTTTGAGCGAGTGAGCGTGGCTAAGCTCCGGGTCTTGCAACATATTCTCGAACCTCGACTGCAGAATGCTCACCGGAGTTAGCAACTCGTGCGACACATTGGACATAAATTCCCGCTCTTTCTCAAAGGCCGACTGAATCTTGCGCATCATCGTGTTCAGGTCGTTATCGAGGCGGCGAAAATCGGTCGTAGCCGTATCAAGCGGCGTGTAGGAAAAGGCGGAAGGGTGGTGAACCCCTTTTAGCTTGCGGGTAATGAGCTGGCGCAGAGGCCGCAGTAGGTAGTGGGCAAAGGCGGCGTCGGTGAAAATGGTGATGGCGGCGCCAATGACGAGCACCCACAAGGCCATGCGGCGCAACGTATCCGTCAGTAGCTCCACCGTGGCCAAGGACGAGCCGATTTCCAGACGGTAGGGGCGGCCCTTGATGGTGAAGTGGTAGCTCAGAATGCGGAAGTCTTCAATATCATTGTCTACCTGCCGGGGCTCGTCGAAGATGCGCGGACTGGCCTCCGAACGGGCCGCCGCCGACAGCGGACCCAAGCTGATATATTCCTGCTTGAGAATGTTATAATCGGCGTAGGCCTCGCCTTGCACGAATGCCGATATGCCGTTGCGCCGGATGAGCTGCATGACCTCGGCCTGCTTTTCGTGCAGGCGCTCGTCGGTATGCGCTACGGCCACCCGGCTAACTACCGGTGGAATCACGACGGCCCCCAGCAGCACGAGCAGCAGCTTCGACAAGGCATTAAACAGGGCGAGCTTGGCTTCTAAGCGCATGGCCGTTAGCCCGCTTCAGTTACCCGGTACCCTATACCGCGCACCGTTTCCAGAAAATCGGTGGGTGCGAATTGCCCCAGTTTCTTGCGGATATTCTTAATGTGTACGTCAATGTAGTTAGAGTCGGAGTCGTCTTCCAGCACGTTGCCCCATAGGTGCTCCCCCAGTTGCAAGCGCGTGAGTACCCGGTTTTTGTGCAGGAGGAGGTAGTGGAGTAAGTCGAACTCCTTCTTGGTTAGGGACACGTCCTGGCCTTGGTAACGCAGGGTGCGTCCGGTCGCATCAAGCTGAAAGCCGTTGCCGAAGTCCAGCTCTTGGCGCTTCAGCCCAAACTTGCGCCGCATGATGGCCTGCATGCGGCTTTGAAGTTCAAGTAAGGAAAATGGTTTGGGCAAGTAGTCGTCGGCTCCCAAGTCCAGGCCCCGAATTCGGTCGTCGAGGGCACCGCGGGCCGTCAGGATGATAAAGGAGGCTTCCTGGGCATCGTTCTGGCGGGCTTCGCGCAGCAGGTCCAGGCCGTCGCCATCGGGCAAGCCCAGGTCTAGCAGCACGAAATCATAGCTATTCACGAAGATCTTCTCGGAAGCCTCGGCGTAGGTATACGCCGAGTCGACAAGGTATTGGGACTGCAGCAGGAACTGACGTACCTCCTGGTGGAGGCTTTTTTCGTCTTCGACAATGAGCACGTGCATAAGAGAAACCGTAACGAATGATGCCCCAACATACGCACCACAGGCGTGAAGAGTGAATGAAGAGTGCGTACCAGGGTGCCAAACCAGTCAGTTCTCTCGGTGAAGCCGGGGTAGGCGGGGCGAATCGGAAGCCTTGCTGCATCCTTGAGCGCCTGGCTTCGTTACTCTGCTTACAGTTCAATCCTCAGTTCAACCCCACGCCCTGCACCCGGATGCCGCCGGAACTAGTCAGTATTATTATTCCCACCTACAAGGAGGCCGCTGGTATTGGGGCTTTGCTCCGCTATTTGAGTGCCAGTGCGGGCCCAGCTGGAGGGGTAGAACTGCTGGTAGTTGATGCGAACAGCCCTGATGCAACCGCCGAGGTAGCCCGGCAGGCCGGGGGCCGCGTGCTGGTGCTGAACCAGAAGGGGCGTGCCGCGCAGTTAAACGCTGGCGCCGCTGCCGCCCAGGGGCACATTCTGTACTTCCTGCACGCCGATACCTACCCCCCGGCCAACTTTCTACCCGCCATCCGGCAAGCCCTAGCCACTGGGGCCGGTAGCGGCTGCTTCCGCTTGCGCTTCGATCATCCCCACTGGTTTCTGCGGGCCAATGCTTGGTTTACGCGCTTCGATGTGGATGCCTTCCGGTTCGGCGACCAAAGCTTGTTTACCCGCCGGGAGGTGTTTTTGCAAGCGGGTGGCTTCCGGGAAGAGTTGCTGCTGCTGGAAGATCAGGAAATTGTGACCCGACTGCGACGGCACGGCGCCTTTCGGGTGCTGCCGCAGACAGTGGTTACCTCCGCCCGCAAATACCTGGAAAATGGGGTGTTCCGGCTGCAAAGCATTTTTGCTTTCCTCTGCCTGCTCTACCGCCTGCGGGTACCCCAGCCCTGGCTAGTGCGCGTGTACAACCGCCTGATCAGGTGGTAGGTTAGTGCCGCAGAAAGGCGCCCAGTTCGGTAATAGAAGCAATACCAAGCTGCTGGGCCTGTTGGCGGCGCATCAGGAGGGCGTAAGTATTGTTGAAGCCAATAGGAGCCAGCCACTCCAAGCCGTAGCGCCTGCGAAACTCCTGACGCACGTAGCCCAGCACGGCCGGCGAGGCGCTGCCTACCGAATCGAGGGTAGCGGCTGGGGGCTGCAGAATCACCAGCAACCCCGTGCCTGTGTATTCTGGATACAAGTCGATGTCGCCATTACGCAGCGCCTCGAAGCAAATGCTGGTGCCGCCCAGGCCAGTTTTGGTAGCTACATCCAAATCGGTATAGCCACGAATAAGGGCCGCGTACATCTCAATGAGAATGTATTGCTCGGCAAAGATTTTGGAACCCAGCCGGATAGTAGCGCCCCGTACCGGTTGGGGCTCGTGCCAGAGTCCCCGCTGACGCAGAAAATCCTGGGCTACGGCGCGCGGCGTTTCGTGTCGGTAATCGACGCGGTAGTTTAATTCAGTCATTACCGAGTCGGAAATCTGCCCGTTGAGGCGAGCTAGCACGGCGGTTAGTTCGGGGTGCTGGCGTAGTACTTGCTGGCGCACTACGGGTACGGCCTGGTAGGGCGGGAAGGCGCGCTGGTCGTCGTGTAGTACTTGCAAGTCGTAAGCACGGATGCGGCCGTCGGTAGAATACCCGTCGATAACGTCTACGTCGCCGTGGCGGGCTGCTTCGTACACCAGCGCCGGGGCCAGCACCACGGAGGCGGCTTGAGGCCATACTTCTGGCGTAGGCCCGGCAGGCCATCGGCCCGGCCCACAAACTCAGGACTAAACCCCGCCAGCAGTCGGCTGGTAGCCCGAGGAACGAGCAGCAATCCTGCTAGGAGCGGGAGCATCAGTAGCAACACTTGGCCCGTACGCATAAGCTGGCGGGTAGCTTGTGGGCGAGCCAGCCCAGGGCCCCATCAAACAGCAAAGCCAACACAGCCGCCGGAATGGCTCCGGCTAAAATCATGGCGGGCTTGTTCAACGCAATGCCACCAAAAATGAACTCGCCGAGGCCGCCCGCAGCAATGTAGGCGGCCAGGGTGGCCACCCCTACATTGATAACGGCCGCGGTGCGAATACCGGCCAGCAGCACCGGCAAGGCCAGCGGCAGCTCCACCTGAGTCAGCACCTGCGTATCCGTAAAACCTAGTCCCCGAGCCGCGTCCACCACAGCCGCATCTACGCCCTGCACGCCCGCCACCGTGTTGCGAATAATGGGCAGCAGGGAGTACAGAAACAGTGCAAGAATGGCGGGCTTCCACCCAATGCCGATGACTGGAATCAGAAAGCCAAGCAAGGCAATACTAGGAATGGTTTGGAAGACGCCCGCGGTGCCTAGTACCCACGGTGCCAGCCGCGGCCGCCGCGTGAGCAGCAGCCCCAAGGGCACACCAATCACTACGCCCAGCAGCAGAGAAGCCGCCGTGAGACCAATGTGCTGAAGGGTTTGCTCACCCAATTTGCCGGCCTGTGCTTGCCAGAAAGTAAAGAGTTCGGTAAGCATAGTTTAGGAGGTGCGCAGGCGTTGAATGGTCCGCCCAAAGGCCGTCATCAGGTTGGTAAAGAGAAAGGAACAGGACCAGTCTCAGGCTGCTCGGGCAGGGGTGCTACCCATACCAAGGCAGGCGCCGTACTACCCGAAACGGTAGCGTCAGCTGTGCTCAATAGCGCAATTGCATCTTGAATGCTTGCAATAGGTGATATGGTGTTACTGTCTGATTTATAGTTTGGTATGGATAGTGATTCATGATTAAAAACCGCGTCTGCCATTACGTCACATACCTGCAGGGTGCGGAGCTGTAAGGCAAGTTGCTCGGCTTCAAAGAACTGTCGTACGAAGTCGTTGGCAGGTTGGAAGAGCAACTCCCGGGGCGTGCCCAACTGCTGCACCTTGCCTGCATCAAGCAGCATGATTCGGTCGGCTAGTTCGAAGGCTTCAGTTACGTCGTGCGTAACGAGCACCACAGTTTTGCGACGCAGTTCCTCTAACTCCCGGAAGTCGCGCCGCACGCTGGCGCGCGTGATGGGGTCCAGGGCACCAAAGGGTTCGTCGAGCAGGATGATGGGTGGGTCGGCGGCCAGGGCACGGGCCAAACCCACCCGTTGCTGTTGCCCCCCAGAAAGCTGGTGTGGGTACTGCGCGGCGTAGCGCTCCGGAGGCAGGTGTAGGCGGGCAAGTAGAGCCTCGGTGCGGGCTGCCACCTGGGCCGCGGGATGGCCCAGGAGACGCGGCACTACGGCAATGTTATCGCCTACCGTGTAGTGGGGCAGGAGGCCTACTTGCTGGATGACGTAGCCAATGCCCCTGCGCAGCGCCGGGGCCGCTTGGCTGCGCACGTCTTGGCCCTGTATGTACACCGCCCCAGTGTCTGGCTCCACTAGGCGATTAAGCATGCGCAGCAGCGTCGTTTTGCCGCAGCCACTAGGGCCCAGCAATACCAGCGTTTCGCCCGCCGCTAGCGTAAAGGATACGTCTTGCACCACCGTATGACGGCCGTAGTGCTTGGTGAGGCCGCGGGCTTCAATGGCGGGCGGAACAGGAGAAGGCATAGGTGCAGAGGCTGACAGACTGGTAAGGTAGGCAGATACCCATCATCTGCGGCAGCCTCACCTACCAGGAGAAATAAAGCAGCGTCTATTTCGGGTTGAGCACACTGCGTATCTTGGCTGCTCTGAACCTTGCTATGATGTTACCACAACTTCTTCGCCGCGCCCTGCTACCTCTTGCTTTGCTGGGCTTCGTCCGTACCTCTACGGCCCAGGTATACACCCAAACTGATCCACTGGCCCACACCTTTTCCATTGTGGCCCGTGACCCCCAAACTGGTGATATGGCCGTGGCTGTGCAAAGTCATTGGTTTTCGGTGGGCACGTCCGTAAGCTGGGCCGAGGCTGGGGTAGGGGCCGTTGCTACCCAATCCTTCACCAACAAGTCGTTTGGTCCTCGTGGCTTAGCCCTACTGAAGAGTGGCAAGTCGGCCCAAGAAACGCTGGATGAATTGCTCCGCACCGACGAAAGCCGCGAGGTGCGCCAAGTAGCCGTCATCGACAACCAGGGCCGGGTGGCTACCCACACCGGTGCCAAGTGCATTGATATGGCCGGCCATCAGCAAGGGCCGCAGTTCTCGGTACAAGCCAATATGATGCTCACCAACAAGGTACCGGCAGCCATGGCCCGCGCCTACGAGCAAAATGCCAAGCTGCCTTTCGCCGAGCGTGTCGTGTCGGCGTTGGATGCGGCCCAGGCTGCTGGCGGCGACGTTCGGGGCCGACAATCGGCGGCGCTACTGGTTGTGCGGGGCAAGCCTGGGGCCGGCATTTGGGAAGACCGTGCAATTGACCTGCGGGTAGACGATGCCGCCGACCCATTGAAGGAGCTAAGTCGCCTTCTGCGTCTGCACCGCGCCTACGAGCACATGAACGCTGGCGACCTAGCCGTGGAGAAAAATGACGTGCCCGGTGCTATTCGCGAGTATGAAGCAGCCGAGAAGCTTTTTCCTCAGAACCTGGAAATGAAGTACTGGCACGCCATCAGCCTTGCCAACAAGCAGCAGGTGCCCCAGGCCATGAAGCTTTTGCAGCCTATCTTCAAGCAAGACCCCAACTGGCGTACCCTTACGGAGCGCCTACCCAAGGTAGGGCTGCTTACCGTAAGCGCCGCGGAGCTGAAACAAATCCTGAGCTTGTAAGGCGGAGAAGCCTCGTCGCTAAGGAGCCTTTCCCATTGTATCATTACACGCCTACCTGGTACTTTTTTTCATGAACAAACTTTCGCGCCCTGTGCTGTGGATGCTCCCGCTGCTCACCGTGCTTATTCTGGGTACTGCTTTCGGCCCGAAGGCAGGGCAGCGCTACACCAGTGCCCCCGACACGGTTGTATATATTGTGCGCCATGCTGAGAAGGATCTGACCCCTAATTTACCTGACCCCGCCCTCACGCCGGTTGGGCAGGCGCGGGCCTTGGCATTGCGTAAGCGTCTGGCATCCCGCCCCAGAATTAGGGGTGTTTTCAGTACAAATACTGGCCGCACGCGAGCTACGGCGCAACCCCTGGCTGAGCGTTACGGGCTACCTATTGAAAATTATGATGCCAAGCAGCTCCCAGTGCTGGCGGAACGCATCAAGCGCGACTTTCGCGGCCAAGCGGTGCTCATTGTTGGGCATTCCAATACCATTCTCGAAACTGTAGAAGCTTTTGGCGCCGCTCGTCCCGTAGCCAGCATTGGCGACGACACGTATGATTATCTGTTGAAAGTCACTATTCCAGGGAGTGCAGCAGGGCCCGCTACGGCCGTGGCGGAGCATTACGGTGCTAAGCACTAACTGAGCCCGCCTGCAACCTAGCTCACATTTCCTGCTACTTTTAGCCGTCCATCTTCCTTTGCAGGCCGATGGGCGGCTTTCTTTTGTCATTTCTCTCCTGCCATATGCGTACATCTCTCCGCCGCCTAACCGTAGGTGCTCTGGTTCTGCTCGGTGCTGCCGGAACTGCCACCGCCCAAACGGGCGCAACCAAAATCGACTCCTTAGCCATCCGCAAAATCTACGATGAGGCGCTGGCTCGCGGGCAGAGCTACGAAAACCTGCGGGAACTCACGGGCACCATTGGGGGCCGGCTAAGTGGCTCACCCGAGGCCGAGAAAGCTGTGCAGTGGGGCAAAATCACCCTGGAAAAAATGGGGGTAGACCGGGTGTACTTGCAAGAAGTGATGGTACCGCACTGGGTACGTGGGGCCAAGGAAAAAGCTACCGTGAAGGGCAACAAGGGCAAAGGGCTAACTCTAAATGTTTGCGCTCTGGGCGGCTCAGTAGGCACCAATGGCAAGCTGAGAGCACAGGTGGTAGAAGTGCGTAGCATGCAGGAGCTAGCAGCCCTGCCCGATGAGAAGGTAAAGGGTAAGTTTGTGTTCTTCAACCGGCCAATGAACCCGTTGTACGTAGAAACCGGCCGGGCCTACGGCGAGGCCGGCGACCAGCGCCGCAGCGGTGCCATTGAGGCGGCCAAGCGTGGGGCCGTAGGAGCTTGGTGCGCAGCCTCACCCTGGCCCACGACGATTTTCCCCACACGGGTACCATGGCCTACGATAACCAGGTAACCAAAGTGCCGGGCGCCGCGCTCAGCACCAATAGTGCCGATGAGCTTAGCCAACTGCTCAAAGCTGACGCTGGCCTAACGGTGGAGCTGGAAATGGCCTGTCAGACCTTGCCCGAGGTGAAAAGCTACAACGTGGTGGGCGAAATAAAGGGCTCTAAGTACCCCGATGAAATCATCACCGTTGGTGGTCATCTTGATTCTTGGGACCTAGCCCAGGGGGCTCACGACGACGGTACTGGTTGCGTACAAAGCATTGAGGTGCTTCGCCTGCTGAAAGCCACGGGACTCCGGCCAGAGCGTACGGTGCGGGCCGTGCTGTTTATGAACGAAGAAAACGGCACCCGCGGTGGCAACAAATATGCGGAGCTAGCCAAAGCAGCCAACGAGAAGCACATAGCCGCTATGGAGTCGGACGGTGGTGGCTTCACGCCCCGGGGGTTCAACGTGGAGGCCCCCGAAGCCACGGTACGGCGTCTGCAGCAGTGGCAGCCCCTGTTTCACAGCTACGGCAGCGCTGATTTTTCGGCGGGTCATGCCGGCACCGATATTGGGCCTCTAAAAGGGCAGGCCAAAGCCTCATTGGCTACGAATGCGACTCTCAGCGTTACTTCGATATTCACCACACGGCCGCCGACACATTCGATAAAGTAAACCGCCGCGAATTAGAGCTTGGTGGAGCGAGCATGGCTTCCCTTGTGTATTTAATCAGCAAATACGGTCTGTAATCCGGCTAAGGATACAAAAGAAAGCCCCGCTACTAATTAGTAGCGGGGCTTTCTTTTGTACATAACAAGGCTGAATTATTCAGCGCTGGCGTTTTTCTTCGGGCGGCCAGGGCGCTTACCGGTGCTGCTAGTAGCACGTGGCTTACGCTCCTTTTTTTCGATGCGATAGCCGGGCTCCAGCATGGTATTGATTTCGGAAAGCAACTCGTTTACTTTGGCGAAGCTTTTACGAATTTGGGTGATAACGGCTTCGTTATCTTCGGCGCTGGCTAGAATTTGCTGTAGTTTGTTAAGGTCAGGAGCTGCCATGAGTATTCTTATTGTGAGAATTTTGTAGTGCGAACCAAAATTGATGTATTTTTTTATTTGCTGCAAATATATTTATCCATGCCCTGCGTTTTTTGGAGTAGCCTAACAAGAACATTAACGTTCCTGGTAGGAAAAATAAGAATGCAGCATGAAGATAAATACAATCAAGTTTACGCAACCGCGTGAGGTAAGTTAGTGCTCTGCATAAAATAATTGTGGGCTCTTAGCAGCTAATAAGGAATTTTTCTTTAACTACTCATGCGTTTGAATGCTCAGTACAACAATCTGGTAGTGGATAAATATAGCAAGTAAACGATATTTGTTAGAATATTATAAGCAATCAATTCTGCGCGTGTGCCAAGCTGTAGCAAGGTCTGAGGCGAATAGATGTGGTTGAACTAACTAATAAACTAGCTTGGCCACCTGTGAAAATAAGCTCGCGCAATTGTTAGGGCTTATGCATACGGTAATGCATCGGATACTGGAGGTAATGGATATGGGCGGAATATATGATCTAGTCGGTAAAATCAGCTTAAAAAGCAGGTTGTTGTTTCTATGTATTTACCACACTTGTAGCGCCCGGTTCCTATAGGCTTCTTCCTAGCATCATCTTGCTGCTTTCTATTTCTTTTAGTGGGTAGCTCGCCGAAGCTTATCAGGTTTATAAGTTGTTTGTGCAATGATTGGTCAGAAGTGTATTAATCACTGTGATGCGCCCGGTTGCTTAGCACGCAATGAGTGGGCGCGCTTTCTATGCTTGGTTATTGCAGCTGTAAATTACTGATTCCTTTGCATAATTTTATTGCTGCATCCTGCTGATCTATAATGTACTGCATATGTATCTCTAGCTGTTAAATTATGCATAAGTAAGAAAGCTGATAGTATATTGACAGGGCTCGGAAGGTTTCAAGCATACTTTCGGTGTATAAACATTGTATAGGAAAAATCTATTAGTAGTGCAGCACTTATCAATAAGTAAATTCTATAATGCAGCAAGTTCTTCCAACGAAGTTAAGATTGATGAAATCGATTGCATAATTAGAATTGATATGAGTGACATGAAATTTTAAGAATGTTATACCATATAAGTAGGTAGTAAAAAGCGTAGCATGTATTATAATAGGCCCGCAGTTTGTGGGTAGGAAGTGTGGCTTAGCAAAAACCAGCGCAGGGTATGGGGTACCGCTGGGTTTGTTGTACCTTGGTAGCTGCTAGAGAATAATTCCGAATTACAGTTTTTCGCTTGCGTTTCTATTCTTACGTTTTGAAGGCAGTAGCCCTGTTGGCGCTATGGGGAGGTAGTGGAATAGGCGCCACTGCGGGGCCCACGCCAGTTCGCTACTGGGTAACCTTTCGGGATAAAGCCGGCCAACGCTTTTCCCCCAGCCACTACTTTACCCCGGAAGCTCAGGCCCGCCGCCGCCGCCAGCACCTGCCCGCCGCTGACAGTACCGACTACCCTGTTCGTCCCGACTACGTGGCGCAGGTACGAGCCTCTGCGGACAGTATATTCTATGTGAGTCGCTGGCTTAACGGGGTGGCTTGCCGAGCTTCTTCGGCCCAGGCCGCTGCGCTGCGTCGGCTGCCGGGCGTGCTGGCTGTGGAAGAACTAAGCACTCCTGCTTTGCTACCTGCTAGCAAAGCTGCCTCCGCCGTAGCCGAAGGCTCAATGTACTTGTCAGCAGCTGACCGACAGTTGGCGCGCCGTCAGACGACTAGTCTCGGGAGCAACGATTTCCAGCGCAACCATTTGGATGGGCAAGGAGTGCGGATTGCTATCTTCGACGTGGGCTTCAACTCCGCCGATCATCATCGTGCGTTTGCCCATATTCGCCGCCGGAAGGGCATTGTGCAAACGTATGACTTCCTACGGCACACGCCTAACGTATACCAGGGAGGCTCGCACGGAACCGAGGTACTGTCGTGTATTGCAGGGCGCTTGCCCGATAGCACCTACCTAGGGCTGGCCCCGCAAGCCGAATTTCTACTGGCCCGCACGGAGCAGATGTACCGGGAACGGTACGCAGAGGAATTTGCTTGGCTAGCCGCCGCCGAGTGGGCAGACCAAAATGGGGCCGATATCATCAACTCCTCCTTGGGCTATACTACCCGGCGCTACTTCCCCGAGCAAATGAACGGCCGCACTAGCCTAATTGCACGGGCTGCCGAACTAGCGGTGCGCAAAGGTATCTTGGTGGTAAACGCGGCCGGTAATGATGGCGATGACAGGCATTGGCGCACGGTGGGGACCCCCGCCGATGGCGACTCCGTACTAGCCGTAGGAGGCATTGACCCCGATACTTTCCTGCACATCGATTTCAGTAGCTATGGGCCCACTGCTGATAAGCGCCTCAAGCCCAACGTGGTGGCCTTCGGAACGGTGGTAGCAGCTGCTCCTGGTGGTTACGTGCACACCCAGGGAACTTCGTTTGCCAGTCCGTTGGTAGCCGGTTTTGCTGCCTGTGTGCTGCAACAGAATCGGAACTTGCCCGTGATGGAGCTGTTCCGCCGTTTGCAAAGCGGAGCTAGCTTGTATCCTTATTTTGACTATGCCCACGGGTACGGCATTCCTCGGGCAGCAGCCTTTACCCAGCCAGTTCCAGCGCCGGCCGCCACGTTTGATTTTGTGGCGCAAAAGGATTCCATGCTGGCCGTTATCATCCGGCCCGAAGCGGCCCGCGTGCCCGCTCGCCTGCTACCGCTCTACGCCGATTCTGCCGCGGCCGTAACGCCACCCGCCGACCCTGGTAAGCTTGGGCGGGAAGAAGGCCTTCCTACTACGCCTACTGAAGAAGACCCGGCTGATCCTACTCCCATTGCCACGGCGGCAGCTCCGCCAGAATACCTGTACTGGCATATCGTAAACAAGCGGGGCGTACTGCGCCGCTACGAAGTAGTAGAAGTAAGCCAGCGGGTAATTCTGCGCTTGTCCTTGGAACGCCTACAGCCCGGTGACGTGCTACGCGTACACTACCGCGGCTACACCCAATCATACCCTGCTCCATGAGGATGAAGTCTTTCGCGCGCATCCTGTTGGCAGCGGTGCTTTTGAGTAGCTTGACGGCCTCAGTTGCCCAGGCCCAGCGTGTGCTGCTCCGCTCCGTAACGCGTTTTGATACGGTAGAAACGCGCACGGGCCCTAACCGAGCTTTTTTTCAGCATGCCTATGTAGGGTATGCTCCCGTGGTAGGGCGCTCTAAGAATTCGGGAGCCGAGTTGCGTAGTTTTAGCTCCGCGGAGCTATTTGCCGGAATGCGGTATAAATTCCGCCTTTCACAGCAGGCTGCCGTGGGGTTTGATGTACGTTACGTGCGTCTAAACTATGCCTTGGTGCAAAACGCCCAGAAAGTGCTGCCTAACGCTACCACTCATCACTCCGAAAATCTGGTGATTCAGCAGGCAGTACTGGAGCCATATATGCGCCTAAACTTCGGGCGCCGGGGCAACGTAGTTGGGCGCTATCTGGATCTTACGGCTGGAGCTGGTTGGGTTTTTGGTACCTTGCACACCTACCAGGACAGAGGCGGCAGCAATAGGGCGAAGCGGACTATAGTAAATGAGCGGGGATTGGACTATTTGGAGCGGTGGCCCCTGACAGTGGGTGCGCGCTTAGGCTCGGGTCGTTTGGTGGCAGTAGGCCGCTACCGGCTCACGCACACTTTCACGCCCAGCGCCCGCACATTCTATCCTGAGCTACCCCGCGTGGTAATAGGATTAGAGCTTGATATAATATAAAGCTGAGGAGGTAAGGCGAAAAAACAGTATTGGAAGCCGCATAATACCGTGAAACCACGGCAGTTTTAAGAACAGTAAATGCATTTGACGCGTAAATAATCGTAAAAAAAGCGGGTGTTGTGGTGGCTGGTTTTTACATAGCGTCAGCACAGAAACCACTACACCAGCCCACATAGATTCTCACATAACCTCCAGTTGTTTTTTACGGTACAGGGCTCTTGCCCGCTGTTCTGGTATAAAAATGGCTAGGCCGACCTCTTCATCCGAAAAGGCTATCGGAGGTTTTGTAATTTGCCGAACTGATTAGAAGATGGTCGACTGTCCAACAATGAAAAAGCTTGTCCTCCCCACCACCTGCGCTCTGTTACTGCTGTACACCAGTTCCTGCATCAATACGGAGCGGGAAGTGGGGAACTCCAAGAACTCCCAGCAGATATTTTCTCCCTCCCCAGAAGGTAGCCGCAATCGGGTTTCGGAACGCACGGTGCTGCGCACAGTGAATACCACCCATTACTTCTCCAACGCCAAGACGAAGGACAATTTTATTCTGCAGTTGCGCGGGCCAAAGATTGCCACGGCGCAGGCGTACTTCATCATCGTGCGTAGTACCGGCGACACCTTGCGCAAGGAAGTGATGCCCGCTACTGCGCTTATAAACGAGCGTGACCTAGCCGACCCACGAGCCGCTACTGTCCGCGACAAGGAAATTGCCATTCTGCAGGGCATGAATTCCTTTTTTGCTACCGACCGGTTTGTGCAGCCTGCCATACCACGCACTTCCGCGCAGCCTGAGAATGTAGATGTACAATCGTGGAGCTCCGTGAAAGAAGATACCCGCTCTATCGGGTTTGACTACACCGCATCGGAAGGACGGGAGCGTCGGCTTGCTTTCTCGAAGAAGTTAGGTCGTGCGGTGATAGTTGCTGAATAAACTTGTCACTACTGCCAAACAAAAAAGGCCTCACCATCTGGCGAGGCCTTTTTTGTTACTTTCTAGTCAACTAGATAGCAGTAGATGCACTCGGCCCTTAGGTAGTAGGTTCTAGAAGATATGGCCTTGGGTTGCTGGCTAAACATAAACGCGGTGTACCTCTCCGTTGAGAAGTACACCGCGCTTTACTCCAATCACCGGGGCAAACCTACCAACCCGTACATGAACAAAACATGAAGCTAGCCTGGGGCATCAAAAAAGACCCTGATGAATAGCTAGAGCTAGGCCCTCCGGGCTGGCTATGATGCTACGGGAGCAAGCCACCCTACGCGCCGTTGGGTTTGCGCACGAGACGGTAGCCCCCAAATTCGCCGATGACGGCGACACTCGTACGGGCTGCCAGCGTGTCTAGCGCGGGGGCATTAGGGCTAGGCAGGGCATACAAGTCGGCGGAATTTGGTAGTGCTTCCCGGCGCAGGGGAGCTGCCGTAAGCACGGCCTTCGCCGCTACAAAGCCGGTGCCGCCAGCTGGCAACTGCACCCGCAGCCAATCAGCGGTAGCTCCTAGTACCAACAGGGGGGTCGAGCGGGTAGCGGTGGTAAACGAAGTAGCCTTAGTGGCTGGGCTGTGGCGCAATCCTACCCGGGGTTCCCGAGCGCGCACCCACTGGCCCAGGCGGCTGGGCATGGTGCGAGGTGCCGGGGGCAGCACGTCGGCGTGGCGCACGAACGGGAAGGGGTCAACAGCGCCCTGGCCCGAACGATACACGCCGAAGTGCAAGTGGGGTGGGGTAGTGCGGGCATTGCCCGTGTTGCCAACTAGGCCGAGTGTGTCGCCTGTGCGCACTTGCTGGCCGGGCTGTACTAGCTGCTTATCGAGGTGGGCGTAGTAAATGTGCTGGCCATGCTCCGCATCAGCCAGCCACACCACGCGGCCCCCCAACTTGGTTTCATTGACGCGGGTGATATAGCCATTAGTGACGGCTACAGCCGGAGTGCCACGCTTGGCAAAAATATCAATGCCCTCGTGCCGGCGCGCGCCACCGTCGCGGGCCACCCCCCAGAAGCTACCCACAGCTACGTCGTTCTTCCCTTTCACAGGAAATCCCAAACTTGGCTCCCGCTGAATACGGACCGTGTAGCGCCCGGCGCGCAGCAGTTCTGGCTGCACCCGCAGCACATGCTGGCGGCTATCTTCGGCCACGTACCGGAAGGAAAGAGCAGCCGTATCAGCGGAGGCTAGCAGGCGCGGAGCGGCTTGCTGATCGGGGCGCAACTCAAAGGCATCCAGAAAAACACGCGGGGCTTCCGTGCCGGGTGCTAGCGTGAGGCTCACGTGAATAGCCTCGCCAGTGCGAACAAGGTAGCGGTAGCCCACTGCCACGGCGCGGTCGGCGGGGAAAAAACCGCTTTCCTGGAAAGGCAGGCTAACCGTCAGCGAATCGCGCAGTGCTTGGTCGGCTGCCCGCAGCCAGTCGCGGCCCAGCGCGGTTTCGTCGAGGCGGGCTTGGCGCAAACGACGTTCGTATTCTTCGTGGGGGTTGGCCTTCTGAAAAATGCCCTGCAGGGTTTGTGACTGGCTGCAGGCGGTTAGAAATAAGATAATTAGGAAAGCAGGTAAGGCGCGCAGGCGAGGCAACATTGAACGGGAGTAAGTAGCAAAAGAGGTACCTAGTTAAACCCGAAGCCGGTGGGAGTAGTTCGGTATGCATACTATCTGTTGGGAGTAGGGCTACCTGCCTTGTACCAGGCATATAGTGGAGGCCAGCGGACTGCGGGTCCGAAGAGCTGTAATAGTTGGTACGCGCCCTAGGGCCAGGTTATCCTACCTTTGCGAAGCTCCATTTTCTACCCACCCGTTTGTTATGCTCCACCTCACCGAATGCCGCGCGATGCCATGCAGGGCTGGTCGACCTTCATTCCCACCGCCGATAAAATAGCCTACCTCAATGCCTTGCTGCGAGTGGGCTTCGATACGCTTGATTTCGGTTCGTTTGTCTCGCCCAAAGCCATACCCCAACTCGCCGACACCACCGAGGTGCTAGCTGGCTTAGAGCTGAGCAAATCGACAACGCAGCTGTTGGCTATTGTGGCCAACCTGCGCGGTGCTGAAACGGCGGCTCAGTACTCCCAAATCCACTACATCGGTTTTCCCCTGTCCGTGTCGGAAACGTTCCAGCAGCGTAATACCAACAAAAGCATTGCCCAAGCCCTCGACGACGTGACCCGAATGCAGGAGCTGTGCGCCCGCAGTGGGCAGGAGCAGGTGGTGTACCTGAGCATGGGTTTCGGCAACCCCTATGGCGATGCCTGGAGCCCCGCCGTGCTGGGGGAGTTCACCCAGAAGCTTGCGGACTTGCGCGTGCGCAATGTGGCCTTGTCGGACACTATTGGCGTGTCTACGCCTGCCACGATTGGTCCGGCATTTCGGGAGCTTACGGCCGCCTTCCCCACCATCCGGTTTGGCGCCCACCTGCATACTACCCCTGGCAGCTGGCACGAGAAGGTGCAGGCCGCGTATGCAGCAGGCTGCCGCCACTTCGATGGGGCCTTGGGTGGCTACGGTGGCTGCCCCATGGCTGCCGACCAGCTCACGGGCAATATGCCCACCGAACGCCTCTTGGACTTCGCGCAGGAGGTAGGGCAGGCGCCTGGTTTAAACCTAGTAGCGCTAGCCGAGGCCCAAGAATGGAATCAGCGTATTTTCGCAGCGCATTAAGCTTACTTTGTTTTTGAATGGGGGAGTGCGCCGAAAAGGAGCCCTTTGCAACGTACGAACGGCTGCCCTCTACTTAGGTCAATCCTCTGAATTTCTTTCCTCATGCCAGCCGTCGACCTGTTTATTCCCTGCTTTGTAGATCAACTATTCCCCCAAACGGCCCTAAACATGGTGAAGGTGCTAGAGGCTGTGGGCTGCGAAGTGCACTACAACGCTAACCAAACCTGCTGCGGACAGCCAGCTTATAATGCGGGCTATAAGGAGCAGAGCTGCGAGGTAGCCCGCAAGTTTCTCTCCGACTTTCCAACCCAGGAGGAACGCTACATTGTGAGCCCCTCGGCTTCCTGCATTGGCATGGTGCGCAACACCTACGCCGATTTATTTGAAGGTACCGCCGATGCCGCCCGCTACCACGGAGTGCAGCGTCGCGCCTTTGAATTGACCGAGTTTCTGGTAGATGTGCTGGGCGTAACGTCCATTCCCAAGGCGCGCCTCACCGGCAAGTACACCTACCACGACTCATGTTCGGCCCTGCGCGAGTGTGGTATCCGCGAAGCACCCCGCCAGCTTCTCGATGCTATTCCTAGCCTAGAGCGCCTGGAAATGGCCGAAACGGAAACGTGCTGCGGCTTTGGTGGCACCTTTGCCGTGAAGTTTGAGGCCATATCCGTAGCCATGGCTGAGCAGAAGGTGGAGCATGCCCTTGCCACCGGTGCCGACTACCTCATTAGTACTGATACAAGCTGCCTCATGCACCTTGATGCTTACATCCGCCGGGAGAAAAAGCCCATCAAAACCCTGCACGTGGCAGATGTGCTAGCCAGCGGCTGGTAGTTAGTGAGGAAAAGTTAGCTTCTGTTTACCGGTAGGGCTAGTTATCATCACGGAAAGCGTATCAGACGAAAAGGCAGGAATAATAGTCACATCGGTTACAGCGGTGGGCTCATCCAGGGCCACTTCGTCCCGGTTCACGGTGCCGTGATGTTTCTCCAGTGCTAGTCCTACCGGGGTTATCAGCGCTACTTGAGGAGGCGCTAAAAAACCTTTGGCGGCTGCGCGGAGGGAGCAATCAGCACTGGAGTAAAATTCGGTGCTGGGCAGAAAGACCAGAATAGGCAGGGAAACAAGTGAAAAGCATATTCGGTCCAGGAAGTAAGATCCGGCTAATAAACCAGGGTATAAAAACCAGCCCCCAAAGTATAGCCTGCTACTTGTCCGGAGGTGTCGGCGGCGGATGGTAAAATAGCTGCCGCCAGCAAGCCAAGCTAACCCGAAGGGAATAGCATCTGCCATTGGCTCCGCAGGGAAACATTAAACAGTTCGAAAGCTGCCAGCTGCAGCACAGAGAAGCCCCAGCCACCCAAATGAATCCACTTGAGTAGCTGGGGCTTTTGCTGAATGGGCCGATATCTGCTACTAGCAAGCATCGGCGCGTAAAAGCCAAGCAGGCAAACAGGTAGCAGGTAAGAGCTGAAAAGCTCGCTCACACCAGCTGCCCTATCCGTTGCTTCAGGCTCTCGGAGCCTTCTACCAGGGGTAGGCGCACGGCGTCGGCGCAGAGGCCCTGGGCGGCCAGGGCAGTTTTCACGCCCACGGGGTTGCTTTCCTCGTACATTAGGGGGTTCAACTCCACGAAACCGAAAAGAAGCTGGCTAGCTGCTTGAAAGTCGCCGGCCAGGGCATAGCGAGTCATGTCGGAGAAGCGGCGCGGGAAGGCGTTGGCCAGCACCGAAATGATGCCCACGGCGCCAAAGCTAATGAGTGAGGTTGTCATCATATCATCCCCCGAAATCAGCAGGAAGTCGTCGGGTTTGCCGGCGGCAATGGCGATGCACTGCTCCAGGTTGCCGCTAGCTTCTTTGGTACCAATGATGTTGGGATGCTTTGCTAACTCCAGGGTAGTAGTCGCCGTAATGTTTGAGGCTGTGCGGCCCGGTACGTTATACAGCAACAAGGGCACGGGCGAGGCGTCGGCGAGGCGCTGGTAGTGGGCAATAATGCCCGCCTGGCTAGGCTTATTGTAGTAGGGACTAGCCGATAGGATAGCCGTAATACCTTCCAGATTAGTTGCGCGAATGGTAGCTTCTACCCCAGCCGTATCGTTGCCTCCGATGCCGTATACCAGGGGGACGCGGCCCGCTACGTGCTCTTTCGTTACCCGTAGAATTTCAGCTTTTTCTTCCGGGCTGATGGTCGGCGATTCGGCAGTAGTACCGTTGATGACGAGGTACTCCACGCCGCCTTCCAAGGTGAAATCAATCAGGCGGCGCAGGGCCGGGTAATCTATAGCGTGGTCGGGGGTGGGAGTGAAGGGAGTAACGAGAGCTACACCAGTGCCACGGAGTTTGTCCATGCGGGAAATTAGCGGTTGATTTGTAAGGGGAAACCCGCCGCAAAGGTACACTACCAACGGCGAAGGTTGATCCGCTTCCTTTCAAAAGTACGGTGCGGTTTGCGCCAAGCCGCCTTATCTCCCGCATGAACTTTACGCATTACTCTTTGCTGGCCGCTACTGCGCTGGCAACCCTCAGCATCCTGCCTGCCTGCAATGATGCTAAAACCGCAGCCGCCTCCGAAAACAAGGCAGTAACCCTGGGCACCGCCACCGACTCTGCCGAAACGGCCACCATCACGACGGCTGGTACAGCCACGGCCGCTACGACCAACAATGCTGGTAGCCCCGCTACTATTCCGGCTGCCGAGCGGGCCGATGCCGCCACTATTACGGCGCGGCCTCAGGTGCCCATTCTATGCTACCACCAGATCCGGGATTGGCGCCCGCGCGACTCGAAGGGCGCGAAGGACTACATCGTGCCGGTGGAGCAGTTTAAGGCCCAAATTAAAATGCTGGCCGACTCGGGCTACCACACCATTCTGCCCGATCAGCTATACGCCTACCTGACCACGGGTGCGGCCCTGCCCAGCAAGCCGGTGATGCTAACGTTCGACGATACCGACCTCGACCAGTTCACCATTGCCAAGCCCACCTTGGATAAATATGGCTACAAGGCCGTATACTTCATTATGACGGTAAGCCTGGGCCGCCCCAACTACATGAGCAAGGCGCAGGTGAAGCAGCTTTCCGACGAAGGCAACATCATTGGCTCGCACACCTGGGACCACCACAACGTGAAGAAGTACCAGGGCCAAGACTGGGTGACGCAGATTGAGAAGCCTACCAAGCAACTAGAAGAAATCACGGGCAAGAAAATCAACTACTTCGCCTATCCCTTTGGCCTTTGGAACCCCGAGGCTATTCCAGAGCTGAAAAAGCGTGGCATGGACGCCGCCTTTATCCTCGCCGAAAAGCGCGACCAGCAGGACCCCTTGTATACTATTCGTCGCATCATTGCCAGCGGCTATTGGAGCCCCCGCACCCTGCACAATAGCATGGTGAACAGCTTCTAGGTTTACCGACCAGACCGTACTGTCAAAAAGAAAAAGGTCTGTTTCTGGTGCCATGAGGGCATCGGAAACAGACCTTTTTGGTAGGGGCGAGGCTAACTTGGCAAAAGGTGCCTACTTTTTTACCCCACCTTTTAGCAGCGTGGTGTAGGCTCCCGCGTTGATAAGCTGCTCGAACCCTTTATCCTGCATCAGTAGGATGGTTTTGCTGCTGCGGTTGCCGGAGGCGCAGTAGATAATGTAGGATACTTTCGGGTCGAGCTGGGCTACCAGGGTAGAAAAATCGGCGGCGCGGAAGTTAAGATTTTGCGCCCCAGGCAAGTGACCCGCGGCATACTCTTCAGGGGTGCGCACGTCTAGCAAAACTGCACCGGGCTGCAGTAGCGCTTTTTTTACTTCCTCTACTGCCACAATAGGAACCGTCGGCGGCGTACTAGTAGCAGTGGGAACTGCCGGAGCAGTAGTTTGAGCTAACGTAGACAGCGGCGCCAGCAAAATACCAGCACCAAAAAGCAAACGAAATACCATACGAAACGAAGTGAGCACGACAGGCTTGTGCCAGGAGCTGTACAGATCCTATACCTGCGTTAGTGTACGATTAGAACAAAGACCCTTGCTGCCCAGGGTTAGTTTCCGGCGCTGTGGTAGGGGCGGACGGAGTTGGTGTATCAATGCCAGGTAGAGCATCCTCCGAAGCGCCGCCAATGGCCTCAGTTGCTTTGGGTAGCATTGCCAGCAGTTCAGCCTCCGTAATGATGGGCACCTTTAAATCCGTGGCTTTCTCGCGCTTGGCGGGGCCCATTTTGTCGCCGGCTACTAGGTAGCTGAGTTTCTTGCTGATGCTACCCGTTACTTTGCCGCCGTGCTGCTGAATCAGGTGTTGCAGTTCCTCGCGGCTGTGTTCCTCAAACACTCCCGACAGTACAAACGTGAGGCCCGCTAGCCGGTCGCTGGCTGCCTGGGGTGCTTCGCCCGTGAGGGCTAGTTGCACGCCCGCTGCGCGCAGTCGTTCAATCATGGCTCGGTTTTCGGTTTCCTGAAACCACGCCGCTACGGATTCTGCAATAACACCGCCTACCTCGGGAGTAGCAGCAAGCTCCGTCACAGACGCATTTTCCAGCGCCTCAATGGTGCGATAGTGAGTTGTCAGCTTTTCGGCCACAGTTTCTCCCACGTAGCGGATGCCCAGTCCAAACAGTACCCGCTCGAAGGGACCTGCTTGCTCTGCTCTAGGCCGGTCATCAAGCGCTGCACTGACTTTTCGCCCATGCGCTCAAGCTGAGCCAGCTCAGCGGCTTTGGCGGGTAGGTCGTACAAGCTAGCAGCGTCGGATACCAGGCCTAAATCAAAGAAACGACCCACCGTTTCGGCACCCAGCCCATCAATGTTCAGTGCCTTGCGCGACACATAGTGTTCCAGCTTGGCCTTTCGCTGAGGCGGGCAGCCCCGGTCGTTGGGGCAGCGGAAGTGCGCTTCGCCCTCGGGCCGGATAAGAGGCGTGCCGCAAGCCGGGCACTCGGTAGGATATACAATCGGCTGGCTCTCGGCCGGACGGGCAGCCAAGTCAACACCCGTAATCTTGGGAATGATTTCGCCACCCTTTTCCACAAATACCATGTCGCCAAGGCGCAAGTCGAGGGCGGCAATTTGGTTGGCATTGTGTACGGAGGCACGCTTTACGATGGTACCCGCCAGGGGTACGGGGTCTAGGAGGGCTACCGGGGTGACGGCGCCCGTGCGGCCTACCTGGTACTGAATGGTATGCAGCCGGGTGCGGGCAGCCTCGGCGGGATATTTGTACGCAATAGCCCAGCGCGGACTCTTAGACGTGAAGCCCAACAGCTCTTGCTGCCGAAAATCGTCTACTTTAATTACAATCCCATCGGTAGCCACGGGCAGCGTAAAGCGCTGCTTGTCCCACTGATGCACGAAATCCAGCACTTCTTCAATGGAATGACACTGGCGCCACGTATCGGACACTGGGAGCCCCCAGGTGCTCAAGGCCTGGAGGGAAGCACTGTGAGTGGGAAAGATGTTTCGGCCCGGCATCAGAAAGGAGTAGGCGAAGAAGCGCAGCTTGCGGGCCGCAACCAAAGCCGAGTCCTGGAGCTTGAGGGCCCCGCTAGCGGCATTCCGGGGGTTGGCTAATAAGGCCTCGCTATTGGCTTCACGTTCAGCGTTCAGCTCCGCAAACACCGGCAGGGGCATGAATATTTCGCCGCGCACTTCAAACTCGGCGGGTTGGGTAGGACCTCCGTACGTAGGTGGAGGGGAAGGTTTTTGATGGTGCGCACGTTGCTGGTTACCACGTCGCCGCGGGTGCCGTCGCCGCGGGTAACGCCCTGCGTGAGTTGGCCATCCTGGTAGGTCAAGCTCATGGCTACACCATCAAACTTCAGCTCGCAGACGTAGGCGTAGTCGGCACCTTCTAAGCCCCGGCGTACCCGCTCATCAAACTCGCGGAGGTCAGCTTCGGAGTAGGTATTGCCTAGGCTGAGCATGGGGTAGCGGTGCTCGGCCGTGGGAAATTGTTTGGTGATAGTGCCACCCACCCGCTGCGTGGGCGAGTTGGGAAGGGCAAACTCGGGGTATTGTTTTTCCAGCGCCTGCAACTCGGCCAACAGGCGGTCAAACTCCTGGTCGGGTATTTCGGAGATGTCGCGCTGGTAGTACTGGTAGTTGAGGTGGTGAAGGCGCTCGGTGAGGGCGGTGATATGCTGCTGAACGTCGGACATGACAAGCGTGGGGGTTGGGGCTGCAAGCTACAAACTACGCGCCTTTCCAAGCAGGGCGTAGTCAAGGCTTAAACGGCGTCAGCCGTATTGGCGCTGCCTAGTTGGTTGCGAGAAGGTAAAATACAAGAGCCCCGACAACCTGCCGGGGCTCCACATACCTAGTCTAGGTGCTAGGCGGTGCTGCTTTTATTCAGTTACTAGTACGCCGTCGGCTTCAAAGTTCAATTGGTGCTCCGGCTGGGTAATGGCTGCCACCTCCTGCCTTGATTTGCCGGCGTCTTTGGCGTAGTGCTGTAAGTCTTCTACGGGCACTGTTTCGCGGTGGGCCCAGCCATTTATAATCACAGTTTTGCCGGCAATGTCTTTGGGAACAAAGAAGGCATAGTCCTTAAAACGCACCCGCATATCCTGGCCTTCCGGAGTTTTCAGCGTGAGCCAGCAGCCTTTGGCCTGACACACGGCATCGGCAGTACCCACTAGCTTTACCTGCGCCGAATCCTTATTGCCGAGTAACTGGTTGAGAGCCGATAGAGGCTGCGCGCCTTCTGCGGTAATGGTAGCGCCGTACGTTTTGCCACCCGTAGCAGCGGGAGTGGTAGCGGCTGTTTCAGTGGGCTGGGTAGTCGGCGACGACTGGCAGGCCGCACCACCAGCCAGCAAGGTGCCCGCGAGTAAGCAGTTGAAGAGCTTCATATTGCATGCAATTAGAAACTCAACTTACGACTTTTTGCTCTTGTACTTCTCTTTTACTTTGAGTTGCTGCTCGGGTTGGGCCGCCGTTTTGTTGATGGTGGTGAGCAAACGAACCTGCTCTAGCTTGCCATTTTTCCCATACACCTCCGTCTTGACCAGCCCTACGGCGGGGGAGTAGTAATCTACGGTGCGGTTTACGGTGCGCATGACCATATCAGCCCGGGCAGCAGTGGCGCTTTCCCGTTCCGACTCCACTTTGTAACACTCAAATGTACCAGCCGGCGTGGTTACGGATTCGGTGCCCGTAATGCGCCGCTTTTGCACGCGGGTATACACCTGAGCAATATCTACGGCCGTGCTGCTTACTTGCACAGTAACGCCGCCCCCGGGCAGGGTGCTACCCACAGTGGCTGATTTGGCCACGCCAGTGGAACAGGTGCGTACGCAAACCGCCGGTCGCGGAAGGAGCGGAGGCTCTCGGGGTTTAGCTCACTGGTACCATCCGTGAAACTCGTGTCTTGGCGGCACAGGTACGTGACGTCTTGCAAGCGCAATAGCCTGTTCTTGGTATCGTAGAGGCCACTTTTTAGTAGCACCGTGTTCGTTGTAATGGTTTGCTTCTTGTTCTGCTCCGAGCCGAGCAGCACCACCCGATTGCGAATAGTACCCGCCGCTTTCCCATTAGCATCTTGAAGTTGGTACACCACTTCCATATTGTCGTAGAGCCCAAAGGGATGAGTGCAGTCATAGGCGGTAGGCGCCTGGGCGTGAGCAGCAGCAGGGGGTAAAAGAGGCAGCAGCGCACATACGCTGGCAGCAAAAAGCGGGGAACGGGTCATGAGAAAGAGGGCAGAAAAAGATGGGCAAATTGCCGCACGCACATACGAAATCCGCAGCGCCTAAGGTTCTGCTTACTGCTTAGCTTACACCAGCAAAAGCACGGTGTCAGCTCTTGCAAAGGTCTTGCCAGGGCCGCGGGGGTAGGGCGGAGGCATTCGTTCGCGTAACTTGCGCCGCGCTCCAACGTTGTCTAGAGTGCCTAGTTTGTCCCTTAATTCTCCCTCTTATGCCTGACGCTAACCAACCAACTTCTTGGGCCGACACGGCCGCTTCTTTGCTTTCCAAGCTTTCCGGTGGCGTTGAGCTGTCGTTGAACTTCGACCAAATGGAGCTGCAAATGCCCAATGCTCAAAATCCGGCGGCTCCTACTACGTTTCGGCTAAACGGGGCCCTGCGTATTCGCACCCGCGGCGAAAACCCCGCAGCAGGGGCGTCGGCAACTCCAGCTCCCAAGCCCCTTGGCTAGTGGCATAGAGCTGGAAGCGCGGCTGGTTATTACGTTTGATGGGGATGATATTCAGGTAGCGGCATCTGGTGGCTATCTGATTATCAACCTGCCCAGCCAGCGCGTACTCGATAAGCTTACCAGTGGCCCACCCAAAGACCCAAACGCCCCGCCTAAGCCTAAAACTGGCCCCCGTATTGACCCGTTGCAGCAGCTAAACGACTTGGCCTTGCAGCTTGGGCTTGTTCTGGATTTGCGGGTAGCTGGCAAAACGCACGTAACGTTCGGCGCGGGTCGCTCGGCCAAGATTACCATCAACGCAGTGTTAGGAAAAATAGGGTCGTTTTTTCGCGCCGATTAAGGCTGGAAAAGCCCCGAATCTTACGGATAACTCAGGCGAAAAAGCGTAGTCGGTGGCTGGTATTTTGCGTATCTTGCTGAAAGGCCCAGGATACTGGTAGTGCCTGACGGGCTGGAACTAATGGGCTTCGGAATGGTTTGCTTATACGCACGCAGCCCTTTTTTTCCACTCAATGAATTCTGATAAAGAACGCAAAGATAAGGTCGGTGCCGGCCGTCCTGCTTCCACCTTCCAGCGCATTGAGCGCATGCCTTCCTTGCTCATGATGCTGTACCTAGGGCTCGGCGGCATTACGGTGCTGTTTGTAGCACTGGTAGCGGCGTATGCCAAGATGCGCTACGATAGTAACTCCCCCACGGAGTTATACCCCTTGCCACGTACGTTTTCCTTGAGCACGATTGTTTTGCTAATCAGTAGCTACGTAATCAGCCAAGCCAAGCGGCTCTATCAGCAAGACGACCTCGCAAATCTTGCGCGTTGCTTGGGCGCTACGCTACTACTTAGCTGCGTATTTGCAGGGTTACAGCTACTTGGTTGGCGCGAGCTACTACAGCACGGCGTAGCCATGGACGAATTAGCTAGCGGTACGTTTCTGTACCTGATATCAGGGCTGCACGTAGCGCATTTGCTAGGTGGTATGCTGTTCCTGCTGGCTCTGCTCTTGCGCACCATACACGCCTCCCGAGACGGGGTACGTACGCTAGTGTTTATCCGAAACCCCTACCGCCGCCTGCAGCTACACATGATTACCATATATTGGCATTTCATTGATGTGCTGTGGGTCGTCTTGTTCGCAACCTTCCTTTTTCTGTACTAAAGCTTAAAGAAGCTACAAATCTCAAAGCCAAGGCCCCGCTACCAAATAGGTAGCGGGGCCTTGGGCTATAAATCACCTGGGCTGGGTGCCAGCCTAATTAGGTTGGGCGCTGAAGCTAATCGGAACAGTCAGGTACACGGGTACCGGCCGGCCATTTTGCTTACCTGCCCTGAAAGCGGGTAGGGCCTGTATCGCCCGCAAAGCCTCTTCGTCGCAACCTGAGCCAATACCTTTTTCGATTTTTGCATTGCGCACAGCCCCGTCTTCTCCTACTATAAACTTCACGAACACCTTGCCTTCTACTCCATCTCGCAAGGCGGCAGCAGGGTAGCGCACCTGGCGTGTGATGTGCGCTAGTAGGGCTTGCATACCGCCCGGAAATTCAGGCATTTGTTCTACAAACGTGTAGGCTTTCTCTTCTGCAACTTCAGCTGCTGCCTTCGGCTGCTCAGCAGGTTCTGCAAGGGGCACTAGGTCGGAACTGCTCTGCGGTGGTAGATCAGGGGACGCTTCTGGTGGGGTTGGCGCCTGCGTGCTAGCCACTTCGTCCCGAAAGATAGAATGGGAGCCGGATTCGCGACAGCTACTAACCAGCACGCAGGTTGTTAGTAAAAAGGAAAGTATGCGGGTATGCTTTATCATACTGGGTAGTGTCCGCTCAGGATTAAGGAGCAATGGTGATAGTGCCTTTGTAGCGCTTTTTGTTGGTGTATTCTACTAGATAATAGTACACGCCGGGTGGCAGGCCGCTGCCGTCCCAGCGAAAACTACGGCTGCCCGACTGATACACCTGGTTGCCCCAGCGGGTGAATATTTTCACTCCGGCAAAGCGTGCGTCGCAGAAGTCGGGCGGCAAGTGCACCTGCACGTTATCTAGCTCGAAGAAGTCGTTTTTTCCGTCTCGAGTAGTGGGCGTGATAATATTGGGCGGCAGAAAGCGCATGGTATCCGGGCTAGTGAGCACAAACCGGACTGTGCGCGTTTGAGGCTGCGGGCGGCAGGTAGTTTCCTGAAGCTGAAACGTGACGGTTAACCCATCTTGCCGCGCAGCCTCACAGTCGGCAACCCAGCGGAAGGTAGCGGCTGCCTGCCCAGCCCCGTTGCGCGGGGTGAAGGTCATGCCCGCGGCTGCCAAATCGAACCCCTGGCCCGCGGCCGACAGCGCAAGCAGGTCTTGGTCGGCATCAAGGCCCTCAAAAGTCGCTTCATACACGCCGTTCAGCGGAACCTGAATGACCACTGGCGGCGCCGTGGGGCCGGTAGCAACTGGCAACGAGGAGGTGAGGGTAGGAGCAGCGTTCTGGTACTCTACCTGAATAGGTACTACTACCGACGTGGTTTTTCGCTCACCGCAGAGCATACTTACGGCGGTAAACTCAAACTCATACAAGGGCTTATCGACGGCGGCACAGTCTACGCGCCAAGTAAAGCGGCCGGTGTGCTGGTTGCCGTTGCTGGCTTGCGTGAGTTGGGCGCCCAGACTAGTTGCCGAAAAGCCCTTACCGATCATTTCTAGGGTTAGCGGATCGTTTTCCGGGTCGGTGGCTGTCAGGTCAAACGTCACTAGGTCGCCGGGCCGGACGCGCAAGGGGCTAGCCGCCGTAGTTCGCAGCACGGGCGGGCCATTGGGGTCTGGTATTGCCGTGAAGGCTACCCGCACCGTGTCGCGCTTGGGTAAGCTACAGCCATTGTCGGCCACTATCACGTCCAGCAAGTACACCTTGCCTTTCGTGTCCAGGCACGAGGGAAAACATAGCTGCGACACAATGGTATCGGGTACGCCAGCTGTGTTTACCGTGCCTTGCAGTACGCTTAGCGTGGGGAGGGGCGCGCTGAAGTTGATGGGATTAAGCGAAAGCGTAAGCGCCGACGTTGGGTCGGAATCGGTAAAGCTCAGGCGGAAGCAGCGGGGCGAACTAGGCGTCAGGCGGAGGGTGTCGCGGCCAACCACGTAGGGTAGGGAGCGGCCAGGCATCTGCACAAGCACCTTGGGCCGGGAGTTGGTGGCGCAGGGGATGACTTTGAGCTGAAAGTCGCGCCGCACCTCTCCAAGCTTTACCCCATCCCGATACTCTGAGCACTTAATGCCGAATACAAACAACCCTAGTTGGGTAGGACGCACTTCCAAGCGCCCGGTTTGTCGTCCAATGGTTAGCGTGGGGTTGCCAGGAATCTGGTTGGTAGTTGAAAGCCCCGAATTCCAAACCACGTTGGTATAGGGAGCCGAGCTGGCCACAGTTGGCTTCGGGTCGAAGGTGCTGGAACGACCATTGAGGGGCGTTACCAACTCATATACCAGGGAGTCTTTGTCGGCATCCTGCCCGCCGAAGTTATAGTAGAATAGTTCTCCCCGGCAGGCATAGTCGCTTAGGGCCGGGAATATGCGCGGCGTAGAATTGATAAAAGGCCGCCCATTGCGCACTACGGCCGGAAACTCTAAGTAGAAGGTTTGCGCGGCGTTGCCAGGAACCTGAATATTGCTGATGCCATTATTGCGGCAGCACCTCTCTACGGCCACGTAGTAGCCGGCGGGGTCATCATAGGTAGCATCGGGGAGGGAAACCCGCTGCGCGTATACCAGCCGTCGCGTAATCAAGGAGGGAGACGTGCAAGCTGGGTTGGTGTAAGATACCAGCGTGTTGGTGGTGAGCGGTAGCGTCACGTTCTGCATACGCCGGTTGGTGCTCTTGGAAAAGATGCTGGCCACCAAGTCGTCATCTAGAGCGCCCGCATTGCCGTTTACGGCGTCGAAGTACAGGTTTAGAGTCAGCAGGTAGGTATTGCCGTTCTGGTACTGCAGGTCTAGCTCGCCGCCCACAATGTGGGTAGCGCGGGCGGCTGGGCCCAGTAAACACAACAGCAGCACCAGCAGCAAACCTGCTCGGAGTCGCTGAGGAGTAGAAATAGACATTCTATAGACGGGCGGTTTAGGTAGTGGGAAAGTGGAAAGATACGAACTGCCTAGTCGTATCCCTCAGGTTTGGCAACCCAAATTCCGAGCTGTCTGCGTACCTTTCGTATACCTTCTGCCACCTGGCTTCAAGATGGGTTTTACTGTTGTTACTTTCTATGCGACAAGTGTTTATGTTTGCTGCTGGCCTGTTGCTGGCCCTCGTCTATAAACAGGCTCCGGCCCAGATTCCGGCTTACCGGGCCCGACCGGCCGACGTGAATGGCTCAGTGGCAGAACTGTGCGCACGCGTGCGTACGGCCGGCGCCGAGCGCCCCGGTTTTGCTACCGTGAGCCACCGCCAGAAAATGGCCCGCTACGACGTGAGCTACTACAAGCTCAACATCAGCCTCGAAAACAACTCTCGCAGTGTGAGTGGGGTAGTTACCATCCGTAGTCGGGCCCTGGTCAGTAACCTCGACTCGGTGGCCTTCGAGTTGTATCCTGCCCTGGTCATCGACTCGGTGGTAGTAGATGGGCAGCGCAGCCCAGGCTGGCGCCGACAAGAAGGCGACGTGACGGTTGGTTTGCGTCGGGCAGTAGCCGCCAATACGTTGTTTAGTACCCTAGTATACTACCACGGTACGGCTCCTAACGGCAGCGCGGCTGCCATCGGCAACGCGCTAGATACGGGGGTAGACCCCAACTTTGGGGTGAGCTGCACGTGGAGCTTATCTGAGCCCTACCATGCCTACGAGTGGTGGCCCTGCAAGCAAGTTTTGACTGACAAGGCTGATTCCTCCGATGTGTGGGTGACGACTACGGCGCTTAATAAAGTAGGCTCCAATGGAATACTTGCCCGCACTGTAGCCCTCCCCAACGGTAAGGTGCGCTACGAATGGAAATCTCGCAAACCCATTGACTACTACTTGATTTCGGTGGCTGTGGCTCCCTACACGGAGTATGTGAACTACGCCAACCCCGCTGGCGGTCCTCGCATTCCCATTGTCAATTACGTGTACAACCAAGATGCACTTGCTTTCTACCGGACAGAAATTGACCGGACACCGGGCTTTATTGACTATTACTCCAGCTTGGTAGGCCTATATCCCTTTGCCACCGAGAAATACGGCCACGCTATGGCACCTATCGGAGGCGGTATGGAGCACCAAACCATGACCACGCAAAGTGAATTTAATTTCACCCTTACGGCTCACGAGCTGTTTCACCAGTGGTTTGGCGACAACGTAACTTGCGGAGCCTGGGAGGATATCTGGCTGAATGAGGGCTTTGCATCCTACGGCGAGTACTTGGCGCTGAATCGTTTTTCGGGTGCCAGCGCGGCCCAGCAGTGGATGGACAACGCTCATTTCGTATCCATGAACATCCGTAATGCAAGCACGGGCGTCTGGGAAACGGCCCCGGGAGGTAGCATCCGCGTGTCGGACACAACCAGCGTAGGCCGTATCTTCAGCTCTCGGCTGAGCTACAAGAAAGGCGCCGCTGTCGTTCACATGCTGCGCTACTTGCTCAATGACGACACGAAGTTCTTCCGCGCGCTGACTACCTACCAGAACACCTATGCTGGGCGCACAGCCCGCACCGCCGACCTACAGCGCATTTTTGAAGCTGAGGCGGGCCGCTCTCTACA
Organism: Hymenobacter sp. AT01-02; assembly: GCF_000961955.2. Lineage (NCBI taxonomy): Bacteria > Pseudomonadati > Bacteroidota > Cytophagia > Cytophagales > Hymenobacteraceae > Hymenobacter > Hymenobacter sp. AT01-02. The sequence continues at coordinate 12,374 of NZ_JZIR02000017.1, read as the reverse complement.
GTATTTCTTTGACCAGTGGTATCGGGGTGAAGGCTTCCCCACGTTTGCCGTGCGTTGGAACCAAGTTGGCAGCAGCATCTACCTGCAAACCACCGAAACTTCCTCCATGCCAAGCGTTACGCCCTTGTTCGACACAGAGCTGGACTACCGCTTCACGTTCACGGATGGCACCACACGTACTGTGCGCCAACGGCAAAGTCAACTTGTCGCCTCCTTCGGCCTAACGGACGCGCGCACCGTCAGCAGCATTACTATCGACCCCGATCAGTGGGTGCTGAACGGAACCGCTGGCACCGTGGAGCGCGATAATGCTCTGGTACTTGCCACGCGCCAAGCTGCGGCCTCTGTACCCATTGCAGTATTCCCAAACCCGTGCCGCAACCAACTCCGCCTGGCCGACTTCACCGCGGCTCGGGCCCATGCGGAAGTGCGTGATGCCCTGGGCCGGATAGTGCTGCGTCAGGCAGTGACCAGTACGGAACCCCTACTAGATACGCGCCACCTAGCTCCCGGCTGGTATCACTTGCGCCTCATAACTCCCGATGGCAATGTATCGCAGGCCCGCTTTATTCGCGCAGCCGAGTAGGCAGTCATCTCTATTGGCCCTCACACAAAACGACCCTTCCTGCGCTAGTGCGAGAAGGGTCATGCTGTACATGGGGTAAGCTTAAGGCCTACTTCACGGCTTGGTGTACTTTGTAATGAGCTTTTGCACTTCTGGCGGCGCATCGGGTAGCTTAAACAAAGCTTCCATTAGTTCATCGAAGCTATGCGGCGGCGTGAAAATATCGTTGTCATACGGGTTGCTGAATATGCGTATGAAGCCCGGCTGGTTGTTGATACTCATCAAATCTACCATGATGGTACCAAACCGTTGGTTGCAACGCCCAGTAGCCGTACAGTCGCGCGGTTGAGGTTTAAGAAAGTGCTTGGCTACCGTTTCCGTATACGAGTCGTGGCGCCGGCTACGCTGATCCGAAGTAGCTAGGTTGTAACCCAGGGCTATAACTCGGTCGCGGAGGAAATCGAACAAGTGGCGGAAGTTGCCCGGTCCAATACTCGGATGGTAAAAGAAGAGTGCTCCTTGCCGGCCCTCTTCCTGGAGCAGCTCTACTCGCCACTGCGGGTTAGGCAGGCCCGCCTTAGCATAATGATACGCCTTAAAAAACGGCCCCATCCAGTTCAGATATACCTGGTCTTGCACCCATTGCTGGTGCGCATGCTCCTGCGAAGCGCTACGTTGCAGAGGCTGCCAGCTACCTGATGGGGCTGGGGGAGGCGCCGTGGAAAGAAGTCGTTTTAGGAAAGTAAACAAGGTAGGTGGTGTTTCAGGGGGAACACCGGGGGCCGCAAATAGTTTCGCGGAATGTAGCGCTTCGGTTTGCTTTTGAGCGTGAAATACCGCCGTCAGCAAGCTCGTTCTACTTCAGAAGTCTAATCTGTCCGCACACCAAAAAAGCGACGCCTCCCGGTCAGGAAGGCGTCGCCACAAAAAGGAGTATCAGATCCAAGGACTACTTCACGCGAGTCCAGGTTTGTGACCTGCCAATGAGCGAGAAGCCGATGTAGCCTTTCACTTCCATCGTATTGGCGTTCATCATCTTCATGTAGCACGAGTAGGTCTTGCCGCTTTCGGGGTCATAGATTTTGCCATCGTCCCACTTATCATCACTATCGTACTCAAACCCCTGCATAAATACCATACCCAGGCGGGTACGGCTGCGCAGCTTGGGGTCGGGGTTCATGGTATCGGTTTTGGGCTTGCCAGTTTTGGGGTCGTTAGGAACAGTTAGGCTCACAATCTTTCCGCACAGCTTATTGCCGCACTGGTAAATTTCAAACGTCGCTTTCTTTTCGGCGTTGGTCCACACACCGAGGGGGGAGAGCTTTTGGGCCGAGGCCATACCTACTAAGCCCAACAGTAAGGTAAAGCAGATAAATACGGTTTTTTTCATGGTAATAGGAGAATGAGAGTGGGTTTTGTGGGAAAAAGATAGGACAAATACTGTGGAGTGCCAGTGCCCGACCCAAGATTTACCTTGGAGCAGTAAGGCAACTTTAGGGCCAGAGAAAAAATGAGAAGGCGCGTAAATTTTTACAGCGGTTTTTAGTGCCTGATGCTCAGATGCATGGAATAAAAGTTAGGCCAGGGGCCTAAATAAAGGGGTTTTTATTTTGAACCATCCTGCCGGCTTTTAACTTTACCTACCGTAGCGAGTGCTACAGCCCCCGCCAAGCCGCCCTAAGGTGCTGGGAAGCGCGGCCGGGGTTATGTCGGATCTAAAGAAAGGAGGTACAAAATGTCTAGTAGTCCCAAACAAATCCTGCCAAGCCTGTCGAATGTAGTCCGCTTCACCGCCGGACGCGCTTAACAACAGCTTTCGCGCGGAACTCGCTTCTATTCTAGCAGTTCCCGCATTCTGGCAAGGTCTTACTTGATAAGTAGATGATGGGGCTGTACCCCAGACTCATCGCTTGGTAAGATTTGAAGGATTAGATGCCCGGTTCGCCCAGCAGCCTTACCATAAGGTCTGCATAGGCGGCCGGGCATCGCTCTTTTATACCTAGGGCATCGTGGCTACTAAAGACAGCACAAGTAGCAAACTACCGCTACAGTACCCGTCGGATCTGCATGAATCGGCGCTCATAATCGGTGCCTTCCACTTGGCTGATCTTCACCCCTGACTCGCGGCGAGCAGAAGAGGAATGCACAAATCGGATGGGCTGGCCCACCGAAGAAATAACGATGCCGGCGTGCCCAGGAGTAGTAGAAGTGCTGGCAGTACCCGTGAATACCACAATGTCGCCGGGGCGGGCTTCTGCGCGAGCCACGGCCCGACCCGTGGAGATAAGCAGCGCTGTGGAATGGGGCACCGGTATTTTGTAGTGCGCAAACACGTAATTGACAAAGCCGGAGCAGTCGAAGCCCGTTTCGGGAGTGCTACCGGCGTAAAAATAGGGGGTTCCGATCTGGCGAAGCGCAAAAGCTACTATACTGTCGGCGCGCGGGGTGAGCCGCGTGGAAGTGACGTACGCTACCCGCTGCACTGGCGTGGGGGGTATGCTAGCAACTGCTGGTGAGGGCGAAGGCGGCGTATGAAAATGATTCCAAGCCAAACGGCCGAGCATGCCGGATGCTAAGAGTAGAAAAACAAGCCAAACGTAGCGCATAACAGACCAAAAGCAACAAGCCCGGAAATTGCTCTCGTAACGGCGGAGCTAGGGCACGGGTTCCGGCCGAGCGCACCAGATTAGTTGAGTAGGCTACTGGTTTTTCGGGCGCTGGTTTGCAGCCTCGGTGGGTTTTCCCCGTTCTTTGGCTCCTGGGGCACACCTGGGCCCCACTCCGAATCTTCGTTTCTCATCACCTCACTCTTTCATTACCTCATGCTTCAATCTCGTACCCGCCTGTGGGTGGCGGCCGGGTTGGCACTAGCGGCCGGCTCCGTTGGGTCGGCTGCGGCGGCCACACCTACCTTGCGCTACACGCTTTCCATGCCCGCTCCTCAAACGCACTACTTTGAAGTAGAGATGACGCTGGGAGGTTTCAACAAGGCATATACCGACGTGAAAATGCCTGTGTGGGCGCCTGGTTCCTATCTGGTTCGGGAGTTTGCCAAAAACGTGGAAGGCTTTGAAGCCGCGGCTGGTAGTGAGAAGCTACGTACCGAAAAGGTAACCAAAAACACGTGGCGCGTTTACCATCCCAAAAGCAAAGCCTTCACGGTGCGCTACCGGGTGTACGCCTACGAACTGAGCGTGCGCACCAGCTTTATTGACGCGGCTCACGGCTACCTCAATGGCACCAGCGTGTTTATGTACCCCGCCGATGGCAAGCAGTTGCCTAGCACGTTGGAGGTGCGGCCGGCCCAAGGCTGGACGCAGGTAAGCACCAGCCTAAAGCCAGCCGGAGGCTCGTTTACTTTCCGCTCTTCTAATTACGATGAGCTGGCGGATTCGCCCATTGAAATCGGCAATCAAAAGATCTACACCTTCACTGCGAATGGCACGCCTCACACGGTGGCAATGTTCGGCGACCCCAAGGTAGATGAGACCCGCCTGACGCGCGACATGCAGCGGGTATGCGAGGAGGCCCAGCGGGTAGTAGGGCAAAACCCCCTGGACCGCTACGTATTCATTGTGCACAACATCGACCGGGGTACGGGTGGCTTGGAGCACCTATTTTCTACCACGCTGTCAGTGTCGCGCAACGCCTACTCTTCGGAGGCAGGTTGGAAGGGCTTTCTCGGATTGGTAGCCCACGAATACTTCCACTTGTGGAACGTGAAGCGCATCCGCCCTATAGCCCTGGGCCCATTCGATTACGACAACGAAAACTACACCCGCATGCTGTGGGTGAGCGAAGGTGGTACGGAGTATTTCTCTAACCTAATTACGCAACGCGCCGGCTTCCTGAGCCCCGACGAGTACCTCGGCGACCTAAGCAATGGTATCAACCGGGTGGAGAATACTCCGGGCAACAAGCAGCAGTCGGCAGCCGAATCGAGCTTTGATGCTTGGATTAAGTACTACCGCCCCAACGAAAACTCGGTGAATACGGGCATCAGCTACTACGATAAAGGGGAAGTGATTGGCGCCGTGCTTGATCTGATGATCATCAACGAGACCAAGGGCCAGAAGCACCTCGACGACGTGATGCGCTACCTCTACGACCGGTATTACAAGCAGCTAGGCCGCGGCTTCACCGATGAGGAGTACCAAGATGCAGTAGCTAAAGTTGCGGGTCGCCGCTTCGACGACTTCTTCCGCCGCTATGTGTACGGAACCGAAACGCTACCCTACGAAACCGCGCTGAGCTATGCCGGCCTAAACCTGAGCGTAACGCCTGCCCCTACACCGATGTGGCCTTGGGCGCGGGCATCAGCCTGCTGGTGGCAAGCAAACGGTAACTAGCGTGTTGCGCAACGGTAGCGCCTGGCAGGGTGGCCTGAGCGTAGGCGACGAGATTCTGGCCGTTGATGGAGTTCGGGTGACTGACGACCCGAACAAGCTCCTGACCAGCCGGGCCGTAGGCTCTACCGTGAAGTTCTTGGTGAACCGCGACGGCCAGGTGAAAGAAGTAAGCTTCCCTCTGCTGGCTGCTACAGCTCGGCGTTACCGCATCGAGCGGCAGGCCAACCCATCGGCGGAGCAGCAAACAGTGCTAGCTAAGTGGCTGCCCGTACGCCGCTAATTCAGCTCAGCTAGACGTCACCAAAAACCGCCCGGACATTCCGGGCGGGGCTTTTTGGTGACGTCTAGCTGAGCTGAGTCTTATTGTACGCGCTTCAAAGCTACGTCGCGCACGGGCGTAATGACGAGCGGCACCTTCTCTACTTTCACAGAGCTGGTATCAAGGCCGAAGTACTTGTCTTCAGAAGCAATAAACTGCTTGATGTAGAAGTACGCCTGCATTACAAGCTTCTCTACCAGCGGGAATTCATTTTCTACCGATAGGAACTTCTCTAGTACCACAAAGCGGAAGTCGCCAGTAACATGCTGCTTGCTCAGGGACTCGTAACGCGAGGTAATATCCACCTCTTTATTGCGCACTAGGTCTTCTACCACCTTACGGAAGTAGAGGTTAATGCGCTGCTCTACCCGGAAGCCCAGGCGGAATGTAATACGGAATGCGTCGTCGTGAGCTAGTTCTACCACTTTATATTCCATGGTATACGGCTCATCGGTGGTGTCTACGTGCACAAACCAGTAGATGTCGGCTCGCTTCGGGCGCTTCTGGAAGATGGAATAGATGATTTTCGACTCGATTTCCGTGGCCCGCTCTGCCGAGGTCATGAACACCAGGTGCGTGGAGTACTTCGGCACCGATTCGTCGTTGGAGAGTTGCTTCAGCGCATCCATGTACGGATCAATCTTGACGAATTCTGTCAAGCGGCGCTTGATGAAGTAGGCTCGCAGCCACACGTACATTACCGTAATCAGGCACAAGCTAATAGCCACCGACACCCAGCCGCCGTGGGGAAATTTGATGAGATTGGCTACTAGGAACGAGCCTTCAATCAGACCATAAACTACCAAGAACAAAACCACCAAGGGCAGGGGTACACGCTTGGTACGCAGCCACATGGAGAGCAGTAGCGTAGTCATGAGCATGGTGATGGTGATGGCCAAGCCGTAGGCCGCTTCCATGTGCTCAGAGCGCCGGAAATATAAGACAACCCCAATGCAGCCCAACAGGAGCAGGCGGTTCATGCTAGGTACGTACAGCTGACCCTTTACGTCGGTAGGGTAGTTCAGGCGTACTTTGGGCCACATATTGAGGCGAATAGCTTCTGCTACCAACGTAAACGAGCCCGTGATGAGAGCTTGTGAGGCAATGATGGCTGCAATAGTAGCTATACCGATGCCGATGAGCAGAAACCAATCGGGCATCAACTCATAGAAGGGGTTGCGTTTGTTTAGCTCTTGACCTTGGTGGGCAATCAGCCAGCCGCCCTGGCCGAAGTAGTTAAGCAGCAGGCAGAGCTTCACGAAAACCCAGCTGATGCGGATGTTGCCCTTGCCGCAGTGGCCCAGGTCGGAGTACAGCGCCTCGGCTCCGGTAGTACACAGGAACACCGAGCCCAGCAGCCAGAAACCGCCGGGCCGATTGGCTAGCATGTTGTAGGCGTAGTAAGGGTTTAGCGCTTTCAGAATCTCAGGGTGCTGCAAAATGCCGTACACGCCCAAGGCCGCCAGCATGGAAAACCACAGAAACATAATGGGGCCGAAGGCCTTGCCCACGATTTGCGTGCCGAAGCTTTGCAGTAAAAACAGCAGCACTAGGATAGCAATTACGATGGGTACCGTCTGGATGTGAGGGTACACTGCTTCCAGTCCCTCTACTGCTGAGGATACGGATACTGGCGGCGTAATAACGCCGTCGGCCAGCAGGGCCGCGCCCCCAACAATGGCAACTGCCGAGAGCCAGGCGCCGCGGCGACGCACTAGGGCGTACAAAGAAAAAATGCCACCTTCCCCGTTGTTATCGGCATTGAGCGTCAGCAGCACGTACTTGATTGTCGTCTGCAACGTCAAGGTCCAGAACACACACGAAATGCCCCCATACACGAGGTCAGCTTCGATGAGTCCTGGTACAATGGCTTTCATCACGTAGAGCGGAGAGGTTCCAATGTCGCCGTAGATGATGCCCAGGGCAATGAGCAAGCCAGCCGTAGATATGGCGGTGTGCTGATGTTTGGCTTCCATGAGAGGAGTAAAAAAGGAAGAATAGGCAGTTAGAATCGGGCCAAAGGTAGGCGATGGGCGCGAATAGGCTTGGGCGGGCTTACGCAGCCTGCCCGGAAAAGTGTCGGCCTAGGCTAATGAGTGAGAGCAGAATCTTGCCCGGAAGGGGAGGTAGGCGGCGCAGCTACCGGGGCGTTGGTAGCTAACCAGTAGGCGGCATCAGCGGCCGCCTCATCGTGGCGCTGGCGAATACGGCGGTTTGCTTCCGTGGCTAGTTGCTGCCAGCTTTGGGCCGCACCGGAAAACGCAAAGTACGCAGCCTCGCGGCCCGGCCGATGCAAACGCCAGCGGTTGGTGCCGCGCATCCCCCAGGCCAGCAACAGAGCGCCCGAGGCGATACCCAAGGCAGCCGAACCCGTGTGCAGCCAGTTTTGCAGAAAGCCCAGCATGAAGCCAGCCAGTGTGAAGCCGCCCAGCAAAAACCACAGCAACCAACGGACGGGCTGCACGTCCACGCCTGCCAGCTCCCGCCACCCGAACGTCTGCCCTTGAATCTCCAAGGCGTCGTTGGTAAGACTCAGGCGCCCGTCCTCACTCCGTACTAGCGCGAATACTTCCGGTGGAGGTGGGAGCAACGGCCGAAACCCAAGCTCTGGTATCGGTTCATTAGCATAGCCCTCCGGTACTGATGCCGCTGGCATGGGAGTGCCAGTAACAGCTGAGGGGAGTGGCTTCGCAGGCGCAGCCTTTTGCTGCTCTGGGATGCCCGGCGTATCTGGTGCTGCCCCGGTAGGCGCTGGTGAGAAGGAGTGGGGTGCGTCTGACATAGCCAGAAAAGCCCCGCCGACGGTGGAAGTGCGCGTCCAGCGGGGCGGGACGATGGTTCCGGGCGTCAGCGGGGCTTTCACGGATAAAAGCGAATTAGTTGTTAACCTTCAGCAGCTCTACATCAAAAATGAGGCTGTGTCGGGTCCGATGTCGCGGCCTGCACCACGGCGGCCGTAGGCCAAGTCCGAAGGGATGTAGAGGCGCCACTTCGAGCCTTCGGGCATCAGCTGAAGTGCTTCAGTCCAGCCAGCAATTACTTGGTTCACACCGAAGGTAGCGGGTTGGCCGCGCTGGTAGCTGCTGTCGAATACCGTACCGTTGATGAGGGTGCCGTGGTAGTGCGTCGTTACCGACGAGCTGGGGCCAGCTTTCTTGCCCGTGCCTTCCGTCAGTACTTCGTACTGCAGGCCGCTGGGGAGGGTAGTTACGCCGGGTTTGTTGGCGTTTTCCTTCAGGAAGCTTCGCCTTCCGCTTTGTTGTTGCTCATAGTAGAGGGGTCTTGGTTGTCGTCGTCATCGGCGCCGCCTAGCTGCTCTTGCAGCTGCTGCATGGCGCTTTGCATTTGTTCCGGGCTCAGGCGGCTCGGCTCGCCACCTAGGGCTTCCTTCATGCTTTGGGCCAGTACATCTACGTCCAGGTCCAGGCCCTGTTGGGCGAAGTTGCGGGCCATGTCGCGGCCGATGATGTAGCTGATCTGCTCTTTCAGGCTGCTCAGATTCATAAATCACGGATTGTTGCTGGTAAACCGGCTCGGCTGACTTTCGTTTGCGGGCCTGTGCAACAGCATTTGAAAAGAAGAATAACGGTCCACCGCGGACCGCTGCTGTGAAGTACCGAAAACGGCCGCGAATGGATGTGTTTTTTTTCAGAGCCGAAGGCTAACCTATTGATTCAGAATCCCGGTTTCTTCCCACCCATAAACAAAACGGACTCCGCTAGGGGCGGAGTCCGTCGAAAAAAACAATGCATCAGCTGCTTAGCAGAAGTCTAGCTCTTCCTCGTCGCGCAGGTCGAAAAATAAATTCAGGTCTAGTACCTGAGCCGCTAGGTAACCCAGCGAACCAAGACCGCCAAGAAACAACAGCGAGGAAACAGCAGCAGTGCTCTTTTTCATAGTACAGTATGTAGGGTAGTACAAGTCAGATTGTTGCATGCAAATGTACAACATAAGTTGTATAAAAGTGTTATGCAAGCATCATATTTTTGTTGGGTTGCTGTTACTCCAGTAGTTTCAACGCTGCCCGTTTCATTAAAGGGTTGGGCCTAGTTTTGCGCGCTCAGTAGCATATGATTAGTAATGGGGCTGTCATCGGGCCCGGAGGGTCTTGTTCAGAAAATTGACGGTGTACTCCAAGGTGGGCTCAAACCACGGATTGAACAGCACAAACGGGTGGGGCGCTCCGGGAAAGCGCTGCACTTCCGTGTAGATGCCGAAAGTGGTAAGCTGCCGAATCATGTCGTCGCGGCCAGCATGCATGCGGTCTACGCCGCTGTTGATGAACAGAATGGGAGGAGTATGCGGGCCAACATGGGCAAGCGCCGATGCTTGTTCCCATAGCTCAGGATGCTCGGTTTTGGGGCTGCCAAACCAGTAGGTAGCTGCCGAAGTGCTTTTGTGGTCGTCGCCTTCCCCCGACTCATGATGCAAAAAAGCCAAGATGCCGTCGGCATCAACTATGGCTTGCACGCTGCTGGAATGGGTTGGGTAGCAGTCAGGGGTTTCGTACAGCGGGTTGTCGTTGGTAGTGCCGACCAAGGTAGCGAGTTGCCCCCCCGCCGAAAAGCCCCATATTCCAATGCGAGAGGTGTCGATGGTGTAGGTGCGCGCGTGGGCCCGCAGCCACCGTACGGCGGCTTTCAGATCCTGCACAGCTGCTGGGTAGGGTGCTTCCGTAGAAAGTCGGTATTCGACCGTGACGGCCACGTAGCCGCGGGCAGCTAGCTGCTGGGCAAATGGCACGTGCTGCGACCGGTCGCCGGAACGCCAGCCGCCGCCGTGCACCAACACTACCGCCGGAAACTGCTGGCGGCGCTTGGCCCGCCGTGGCGAGAAAACATCGAGCTGTAAGGTATGACTACCACGGGTGCAGTAGGTGAGGTTTGGGAGGGTGGTGATGGTAGCAGGCACCGGCGGCCGAGCAATGCTGATGGTAGGGTGCTGCTTGCGGGCTTTGCTGTAGGCGCTGTGTACCGTAAAAGACGTGTCGCGGGGGGAGGGATGTTGCTGGGCTGCCGCCGGACCCGCAACACCTAGCAGCCAGAATAACAGATGATAGAGCTGGTGGAAACGCTGGGTGAGAGGCATAGACGAGGGAAGCGGAAATACAGGAGAATAGTCGTCACGAATCTACTGCTCAAGGCAGGGCAAATCGACCTAAAAGTTGGGAAAGGTAGCGTAGGAAATCCAAGGCGAGCATGGAGGCCACAGGCTTGCAGGCTAACGCTATTCCTACCTGGTGCGTATAGAGAGCATCCTCTCCCGATCCACCTTTCCACCTTTTCTCTCGCTATGGCTACTCACGACAACCCCGCCGACGCTAATAACCGCCCCAAGTCTACCGACGACCAATCGACCCAGCGCCAGCCCGAAGGCCGCCAGAACCCCGGCAGCCACGACACCGGCCTCAATGCGGACGACAACTCTGGTAGCGGTGGCACCGAAGGCGGCAAAGAAATAACGGGTGCCCGCGTGCGCTCTGGGGCCCCTAATTACGATGCGCCTGGCAATGCCGAAGATGGCGACGTAGGCGGCAACAGCATTAGCAGCGGCACCGGCGTTTCGGGTGGCGAAATAGGAAAAGTAAACCTGTAAGCTGCCTACCTTAAAAGAAAGGCCCTGCTCCCGAATGGGGGCGGGGCCTTTCTTTTGAAAGAGTCTTTCTGACTAAGTGCTTTTAAGCGGCCGTAAGCAGTAGGATGCTGCTGGTACCGCTACCCTCGTGGTTTGGCATTGCCTTGTTGCGTAGCCTTCACTTTCGCGGCTACCTCCACCATAGGAGCTACCCAAATGTCTTGCTCGTGGGCTTTCAAATAGCGCAGTAACTGGCGGTGCGCCTTCAGGTCTACGTTTAGGCCGTGGCCGCCGCCTACCCCATGAAATAAAAACACCAAAAGTGTGTGCGACTGCTGCGCCTTCTTCACCAAATCCACCAAGTAGTCGCCTGACTGCCCGTTGATCATATAGCTGTCAATGTTGGCTAGGTCTACTTGCGCTGCCGTTTGCAAGCCCGCCGTGACGCCGCGCGCACCCACAAAATCCTGGCGTAGCTGCTCGTAAAAGTAGGTGCCTCCAATTTGTCGGTCGCCACAGGGGTAGGCGAAAGTGCGGTCGGTTTTGCCGTCGATGGCGGATAGCAGCACATTAGCCGCCCGAACTTCACTGACGGCCCTTGTTACGGTATACTTGCTCAGGTCGGTATCGGGCGTGACAAAACTGCGGCCGGGCAGGGACCCATCGCAGGGATGCATTAAGGCGTGGTTGCCGAGTTCATGTCCGCGCTGGGCGGCCCGGCGCCATTCCGGCAGCCGGCGCGCCACTACCGGCGAGGAGCCAATGAGGTAAAAGGTGCCTCGCAGCCCCACTGAGTCAAGGGCGGGGAGGGCATTGTCCAGGTCAACATCAATAGCATCATCGTAGGTCAGTACCACGGCGCACTGCTTGTTGTTCCAGGGGCGAGTAGTTTGGGCGTGACTCGCGAAGCTAGCGGCGAGTAGGAAGGCAGAAACACAGCTGAGAAGTCGGAGGGCAGGAGTCATACGGAATATAATCGGACAGCAACGGGGCCACTTCCATGTAGAAGCAGAGTGCCCGCAAGCTAAGCTGTACTTTTTAATTACCAGTTCCGCCTTCTTGATTTGCAATGTGGAATTACTAGTTGCTATCAAGTGGCCTTTGAAAACATAGGTACATAAGTGCCGTTTGCTTGTCTTATTCAGCAGCTTGTGAAACCTCTACCCGGCGGTTGCGCACATCCGGGGAAGGGTAGAGGGGACGGGAGTCGCCGTAGCCAATGGTGCTAATGCGCTCGGCTGCAATGCCGGCCTTCACCAGGTAGGCTTTCACGGCCTCTGCGCGCTGTTCCGATAACACCTGATTCTTTTCGGGCTCCCCAACCCGGTCGGTGTGGCCAGCAATACGCAGCTTGAGCGTGGGCCGGGCCATAAGCTCCGTCGCTAGCTGGTTGAGGGCGGGGCGGCTTTCAGGCAGCAGATCGGCCTTGCCTGGTGGAACAACACGGTTGGCAGTACTACCGGCGTGGGCACCACTAGGGGAGCTGGGTTGCGGCGCACAGTATCCAAGCGGGCTGTATCTGGCGGGGTGGGCAGTGGCACCTGGCGCGGCGGCACGGGCGCGGCTG
>NZ_JZIR02000169.1:0-7714 GCF_000961955.2 Hymenobacter sp. AT01-02 | reverse complement strand
TGAAGCGGAATGGCCCGGCTATGATGGTGGGCAATCAGGTTGTGATGGTAAGAAGCATATTGCCCACCCCACACGCCTGCGTAGCCATGGTCGCCTTTGCCATTAAACGACGAATTCAAGCTTTCACTGATTAGGCACCACTGTACGGTCGAATACTTGTTGTCGTAGAACGTAGCCGCCTCCTCAATTGACCAGCTAAAGGAGCAGTGGTCAACAATGAAGTTGCGGCAGTTCTCCATATTCAGGCCGTAGACGCCCGATACGTTGGCCCCCGATGTGTTGCCGGGTCGAGAGCGGAGGTAGCGCACAATGATGTTAGAACCGTTTAGCTTAAAGGTGTAGTTTTTCAGGCAGATACCGTCGCCTGGGGCGGTTTGGCCCGCAATGGTGACGTTGGAGCGTTTGGGTTTGAGAGCCGATTTCAACTCAATTATGCCCCCGACGCGAAATACAATGGTAATCGGCTGGCCGGGGTATTGGGTGAAGGCCTCGCGGAAACTACCCGGCCCCCCGTCGTTAAGCGTGGTCACTTCTACCACCTTTCCTCCACGGCCGCCAGTAGCCAGGCGGCCAAACCCTTCGGCACTGGGGAAAGCTACCAGCTGCGCGCGGGCGGGCAGGGCAGCTGTGCTCAAAATGAGACCAACGAACAGCCCGCAGGCACGAAATGCACGAGTAGACATGGTAAGAGCAGGTGAGAAAGCGAAGCGGTTTAACATCTTGGAAGCAGCGCGCACGGTGCCAGCTGCCTACGGCTATGTGCTGGCAAAGGCCCACCTAAGCGGAAGCTACAATGTACGCGGCGGGCCGGGGCACTAGACTGTACCATCTTGGCGGGTTGCTGGCCAGAGTTAACCAGTTTGCACTGCTACCGAACACTACAGTTTGGCAATCAGCTCAGACAGACAAACCGCATCGTAGCACGAACCCTATCTTTGGCCGTCAGATTCTCGCACATATGCTAGACAAGCTACGCGAACATATAGAAAAGGTAGTGCCGCTCACTGATGACGAATTTGCTCTCGTAAGCACGCATTTTACCCTCAGGAGGTACAAAAAGCACCAGTCTCTTATTCAAGAAGGCGACGTGGTACAGTACGCCTATTTTGTGGTTTCCGGGTTGCTGAAGCTAGTTTATACGGATGCTTCGGGAAAGGAACACATTGTCTCTTTTGCAATGGCAGACTGGTGGGAAAGTGATTTTGGCGCCTACTATACCCAAACTAGAGCCACTATGTCGCTGGATTGCATTGAGGATGCCACCGTGATTTGCCTACCGCTCGACAACTACCACCAGCTCTGCGCCAGTCTTCCGAAGATGGCGCGTTTCTTCCTCACCAAATCGACTTTGGGGCATATTGGAGCGCAGCAGCGCGTTTTATCGTTGCTTACTACTACTGCTAAAGAGCGCTACGAGCAGGTACTGCAGCGCTTCCCTGGTTTGGTTCAGCGGGTGCCTAAAACGCTACTTGCCGCTTACTTGGGTGTTTCGCGCGAGACCCTTAGCCGGCTCTCCGCTTAGTGTGAGGTAGATCACACTGGATTTGTGCGGTAGGTCACGCTCGTTTCCTAAGCTTGTTGGCAGTTTTGCAGCGCACATCTCACACCGCAAAAAGGCAAGCATATGAAAAAACAAATCACTAACCCGTGGCAGTGGCAGGATAAGCGCAGCTATGCACAAGCCGTTGAGGTTACGCAGGTAGAAGGCACGCTCTACTGCTCTGGGCAGGCGGCAGTAGATGCCAATGGCCAATCCAGTACCAGCGACATGGAGGCGCAGCTTGTTCAGGCCATCCAAAACCTGGAGCAGGTTATTACGGAGGCCGGGTACGAATGCCGTGGGATTGTACGATTGAATATTTACACAACTTCCACCGCCGAGCTTTTCACTTGCTTTGGTGTTTTTCAAGCGTGGATTGCCAAGCACGGTATCCAGCAAGCCTCCACAGTATTTGAGGTGCAGAGTTTGTTTGAAACGCTGAAAGTTGAGCTAGAAGCCACAGTAGTAAAGTAACTACTAACCAGTTGTTTCGCCTTTCCAATCTAACCGAGGTTAACCTTGCAAGACTTGGAGTAAGCCCCCATACCTACTCGTAGAAATGGTGGAGCCGGCGAATGGTGGTGAGCACAATCCAGTCGCCGAGGCGAGGTAGGTAGGTGTGTACTAGCACAATAAGCCGGCCTAGTGCGGAAATAACTGTGCGCTGCCGCCGCCGCCGAATGTGTCCTAAGATGATGCTGGCTACCTCAGCCTGAGATTTTTGCCAACGCGGAGGGCGATGAGCAATAGGTACCGGCTGCCCATCGGCGTCAAGAACGCGTTTGTCGGCGTCGTTTTGCGTGAAGCCAATATGAACTACTCCAACGTGAATACCCGTATGGTTCAACTCTAACCGTAGGTATGGGCTAGGTTAGAAATGGCAGCCTTGCCAGCACAATAGGCCGAGCCGCTAGGCATCCCATTCAAGGCCGAAATGGACGAGATAAACGTGACGCTGCCCCGCGTTTGAATTAGGTAGGGCAATGCAGCTTTTAGTGGGTATACCGCCCCGTACACATTGCTGTCGAGCACTTGCCGGAACACATCGGGTGCCATATCAGCAAAGTAAGCTCGCTGGGAAATACTGGCATTCGTAATAAGAATATCTATCTGTCCGAAAGCCTGAATAGCAGTATCTACTAAAGCTTCACAAGATGTGAAGTCCGTCACGTCGGCCACGCAGCTGACTACGGTGTAGCCTGCCTGCTCAAATTCCTGGTGGGTCTGGGCGAGCCGCTCGGCCATGCGGCCATTCAGTACGACAGCACTGCCCTGCTGGCAGAGGAGCCGGGCCGTTTCCCGCCCAATACCCGACTCGGAGCCGGTAACAATGGCTACTTTGCCCATGAAGGGGCCGTTACCTCCGTCAGAAGGGGGCCGCGCAACCATTTGCTTCGTGGTAGAACGTGATGCCGCGCTTGGTAATGCAGTATCACGCATAGTTGTGATCTTTAAACCATTGAAAAGCCTCCGTAATAGCTATTCTTAGGTCGGTTTGGGGTAAACTGAGCTCGGCACGGGCCTTTTGCACATTGAAATAATGTCCGTCATTGGCTACAGCCGCCATAGCCGAATTTAGTTGAGCAGGCCGACCCGTAAGCCTTGCTTTTAAGTCGCAGATAGTGCCGTAGAGGTAGGATATCCGGGCTGGCAGCAGCCACCGTGGGGCTGGCACACCTAGCACTTGGGCCATTAAAGCAAAGGCTTCCTGGTAGCTCAGGTTCTGGTTGCCCAGGATGTAGGACTCTCCGGCCTGGCCCTGCGTGAGGGCATTGATAGTAGCTACGGCTACATCCCGTACGTGCACGTAGTTCTTGCCGCCGGGAGGGTAACCTGGCAGCTTACCCCGGTAAAGCTCCAGCAACAAGGCATTGGAGGTAGGCTTAGCATCGCCTGGGCCGAGCATGAAAGTAGGATGTACCAGAACGGCGGGCAGTTCCTCATTGGCCACGGCGCGCAACACGCTATTGGTAGCAGCCAGCTTGCTATCCATATAGTCTAGTCCATACTGGTACCCAGCGTAGGGCCGGGTTTCATCGCCCGGATGCTGGCGAGTACCGAAACCAAAGACGTTGGCGGTGCCCACGTACACGAACCGGCTTATTCCCGCTGCACGGGCCAAATTGAGCATGGTTTCGGTGCCTTGCAAGTTAACGGTCCACACAGCGGGGTTTCGAGCTGGGTTAACCTGGGCCAGAGCAGCGGCGTGAATAATGGCCGCGCACCCATCAGCATGGCCCGCCATGGTAGCTGGCTGGCAGACGTCGCCCACTACAACGTCAACTGGCAATGATGTCAAGGGTGGCAATGCCAACGTATTTACAGGCTGGGCAGACCGCACTAAGGCCCGCACTTGGTAGCCACGTGCAAGGAGTTGCTGCACCAAATGGCGTCCCAAAAAGCCGTCGGCACCAGTTACAAGTACAGTAGGCATCAGCGGTAGTTAAGCATAGCCTTATAGGTGCGAGCAATGCGGGTAGGGGCTACTTTCAGGAAGAATAAGGAGAAGGCTGTCAGGTTGGCTAGCTGCACCCGCAACCAACTGTTGGTTTCGTACTTGCGCGCCGAAACTATCACATCTTTAGGTACAATTAGGAAACGTGCCTGCCGCCGAATGCGCTGGATAATGTCAAAGTCCTCCATGATAACATACTGTTCATCAAACCCCTGTAGGCGCTGAAACAGGTCGCGGGTGATGAACAAAGTCTGGTCTCCACCCCGACTCATAATTCCTTGAAAACGAGTTCCGAAACTATTGATGCGAAGCAGTGGATGAGGCGAAGCAAATCGAAAACGGTAGCAGCCTGCCTCGTAGCCCTGGGCCACCGCTTGCTTAATGGTTGAAACGTAGTCTGGATGAATTCCTACATCAGCGTGCACAAAATATAGGATGTTGCCGGTAGCCTGCTGAGCCCCGTAATTCATCTGGGCTGCACGGCCAGCACTGGGCGCGCATAGCACTGTAGCGCCCGCCTGCTGGGCTAGCTCGGCAGTACCATCCGGACTATTGGCATCTACCACCAGCACCTCTACCTCCTGCCCAGGATCGTACTGCCGTAGTTGGCGAATTAAGCTGCTAATAGTGGCTGCTTCGTTATAGGTGGGGATAATAACGCTAAGACGCATAGGGAAGAAGTTGAGAAGCGGAAGTACCCCACTTTTCAGATGGCAGAAAGGAAGACGTGGCAGAGGATTTCACTGATAGCAAGGTAAAGTTCATGCTACTGTTTCCCTAGAATTGCATAGCTGCTGATATCTTAGGTATGTCTCCGAATCATAGCCAACACCTCTAGAGTGCGAACTATCCAGTTAAACCGAACAGGTGGAGTAGCAAATACTGGCACACGATACAGGGGACATTGTCACTTTACGAAAAGCCAATGGGTAGAAGATTGCCCAGGCTTCAATCTTTGCTGCCCCATGCCCACGTATATGCTCATGCATAAGCGCCTACCCATGAAAATTCCTGCCTTGTATTTTGCCTGTATTGCCGCTGCAGTAGTAGCTGTGTTACCCTCCTTTTCCCGGCCAGCAACTTCGGCACCGCATTCAGTTGCGCGAGCCGTTGCTACTGCCCCATTGGACCACAGCACCTTTGATAAGCTGCTTAAAAAGTACGTCAACGCACAAGGGCTAGTGAACTATAAGGGTTGGAAAACCGATCAGGCAGCTTTCAACCAATACTTGCAGTTCCTAAGCAAAAACCCACCGGCGGCTACTTGGAGCAAGGCAGAGCAAATGGCGTACTGGATTAATGCGTACAATGCCTACACGATCCGCTTGGTGCTCGACCACTACCCTTTGCAGAGCATCAAAGACATTGGCACTAAGATTCAGATTCCTTTCGTGACCACACCTTGGGCTTCGAAGTTCTTCTCGATAGGAGGTACCAAGATGAGCCTGGACAACATCGAGCACGGCACTTTACGCAAGAAATTCAATGATCCACGCATTCACTTTGCGCTAGTATGCGCTTCTATCTCATGCCCGCGGCTGCGCAATGAAGCATACACGGCCGCCAAGCTAGATAGTCAGTTAGAAGACCAAGGCCGGGACTTCTTGCGCGACCCTACCAAAAACAAGCCAGGTAAGGCTACGGCGCAGCTTTCTAAGTACTTCGACTGGTATAAAGGTGATTGGACCGAAAACGGGCAGACGGTAGCGAGTTGGGTAAATAAGTATGCAACAACCAAGATGGATAACTCCACTCAAATCAGCTACTTGGATTACAACTGGAACCTGAATGCGCAGTAGACACTTCCCCGCAGTTTCCTAAACCGGCAGCAATGAAATATGTGGCGACTTGGTTACTAGTATGCGCCCTACTGCTCGAAACGAAGGCTCAGACCAGGCCTGTACAAAGCCCAGAAATTCGGCGTTATGCTATTGAAGTAGCAGGGCTACGTGTAGGCACCATGACTGCTACCCGACAGAGAGTAGGCCAAGAAGTAGTGTCAACACTCACTAGTGATGTGCAGGTCAACTTTCTACTGTACCACCTCACGGTCTACTATCAGGTTGTTAACCATGTTTGGAGTGGGCAACTTCGTCTCTCTACTGTTACGGCGCATACTAATCAAGGTGACTTTTCCTCGCGTACCGAGTGGAAGCATGACCATTACAACATTATAGCTGATCAGTATAAGCACAAATACCACGCAACGGAAAAGCAATCTATTACTTACACTGTAACTGACCTGTTTTTTGAGGAGCCAAAGAAGCACTCTAGCGCTTTTGCCGAATACTTCGGCGACTACTTTACACTGAGTTCCTCAGGCCCAGCAGTTTATAGAGCCTTCCGCGACGGGCGCGAGGATGAATACCGATATGCTGATGGCCAACTAATAACCATCATTAAGAAGAACCCACTCAAGAACTTCGTCATTCGGTTTCTACCGTAAGGCAAACCTGAACTTCTTTGTTATGAGAAGAACTGAATGGCATACGTCAATTAACTGGTTCGCAGCTTATAACGGCCGTATAGTACCGCTCTTGTTATCGGCTAAAGCAGTTCAACGAAACATTATTTCCATAGCCTTAGCAGCTATTGAAACCTTACCTGAACAGCTGCAATCTTCTATTGTAATAAAACTTCAGCTTGATTATAAGCTATTTATACCCGTAAGAATATAGTTACTCAATAGCCTATTCATGGCAGAGAATACTTTTAACGCCTAGCATATCAAGCGGAGCATAGATATACAAGTCACCTAAAGCCCACACCGGCATGTTGAGTTGTGCCATTGCTTCCCGTACCTGTTCTGCTGTTGTGGTAGAGGGAACATCCTCCACCAAGAGAGTACGCAAATGTTGAGCTGCAATGATTTGAGCAGAAAAAGGCAACTCGATATAAGGGATACTTTCGTCGCTCATAGAGAAAAGGAATAAGACACAAGTAACAAACTTACAAACTCTTAGCTAAAAAGGCGAACAGAGAATCGCTTAAAGAAGGCGACCATTACTTGCTACAGAAAGCTTAAGCCTACGGATTATGGCAAGTATATTTAATTGAAATACCAGCGCAGACGTATAGTGAAGCATTGTTCAACTAGGTCACGCAACTTCTATGAAATCAGAAAGCCGATTACAACGCTTCCTTGACGCGCAAGAATCGTCGTATCCCATTGCTCTAACTGAAATTCAAAGAGGTAAAAAGCAGAGCCATTGGATGTGGTATATCTTTCCACAGATCAAAGGCTTAGGATTCAGTTCAACTTCGGCTTACTACGCCATAGAAGATTTAGCTGAGGCCGAGGCCTACCTTAACCACCCAGTGCTTGGCAGTCGGCTTGTACATATTAGCGAAGCCCTACTTGCTTTGAATAATCACGACGCCACTCGAATTCTTGGTAATCCTGATGATCTAAAGCTTAAATCATCAATGACTTTGTTTGCTAATCTTCCCGTCACCCACTCAGTGTTTCAAAAAGTGCTGGACACTTTCTACAAGGGTGAACAAGACACTAAAACCTTAAAAATATTGGGCAAATAAAGACTAAACGTAGCCCCGCCTAAGCAAAGACGGGACGGTGGGGCGCTGCGTACAATGAAAGCTAGTTCCTAAGCCCCGGCTGGTAATGTTAACGCTAGATAGGCTTGTTAAGCAAATAGATAAAAGAGCCTCCCGGCTGGGAAGGCCCTAAACGAGACGAGCCCCCGGCGCATCCCCCCCTC
>NZ_JZIR02000168.1:0-5643 GCF_000961955.2 Hymenobacter sp. AT01-02 | reverse complement strand
ATGACCTACGCCGAAGTAGAGTTCATTAAGGCTGAGGCTGCTCAGCGGGGCTATATCGCCACCGATGCTCGCCCCCCACTACGAGCGGGGCGTGCGCGCTGCCATAGAGCAGTGGGGTGCAGTAGTACCGGCCACGTATTTCCAGAATTACCGCGGTGGCCTACAACGGCACCCTGGAGCGTATTATGCTGCAGAAGTACTACGCCCTGTTTTTTACCGATTACCAGCAGTGGTTTGAGTATCGCCGCACGGGCTTACCGGTGCTGCCCCGCGGCCAGGACTTGCAGAACGGCGGCATCATGCCCACGCGTTTCAAGTATCCGCTCATCGTGCAAACCAACAACACCACCAATTACCGCGCCGCCGTGGAGCGCATGGGCTCCGATGACGTGAACACGAAAGTATGGTGGGAGCGGTAAGGTACCCCCGGTATTGCCCTGCCTTGCGCTGACCTATTCCCTGAAATTTCCTTCCTGTGCTTCAGCAACGACGTTCCTTTCTCAAATCTTTAGGGCTCACGGGCCTTGGTATTACCCTACAGCCCACGCTGGGCTTCAGCCAAGCAGCCCCCAATCTTTCGGTACAGCGCCTGGCCGGGCGCGTGCACGCCGGTGGGCAGGGCCTAGCGGGTGTGGCCGTAACGGATGGTCTCACTGTGACCCTCACCGATAGCAAGGGTAATTACGCCATCGACAGCAACGCCACCACCGAATTTGTGCACGTGTCGGTGCCACGGGGCTACGCCTTTCCGCAGGAGAAGGGAATAGCTCGCTTCTACCGGCGCAAGGAGGTGGCAAGGGGCCGCTTTCGGGCCGATTTTGAATTAGTAAAGCTGCCCCAGGACGATACCAAGCACAACTTCATTCTGTGGGCCGACCCCCAAATGATTTCCAAGGCCGACGCCGAAGAATTTAAAGCTACGGCCGTGCCCGATACTCAGCAGCTCATTGCCAGCTATGGCCCCCAA
Source organism: Hymenobacter sp. AT01-02 (assembly GCF_000961955.2). NCBI lineage: Bacteria > Pseudomonadati > Bacteroidota > Cytophagia > Cytophagales > Hymenobacteraceae > Hymenobacter > Hymenobacter sp. AT01-02. Next base: position 4,676 of record NZ_JZIR02000168.1, on the reverse strand, counting down.
ACGCTGTTTCACGGCATTGGGTGCGGCGACTTGGTTTGGGACCATTTCGAGCTGTTTGATGACTACCAGCAAGGGGTAGCTACCACGGGAATCCCTTTCTTTCAGGTTATTGGCAACCACGACATGGACCTGACGGCCCGCACCGACGAAGGCTCCTCGGCGACCTTCCGCCAGCGGTTCGGGCCCACCTACTACTCCTTTAACCGCGGCGAAATTCACTACGTGGTGCTGGACGACGTGTTTTTCATCGGGGCTGCCAAGAAGTACATCGGTTACCTTACGGAGCTCCAACTCGCCTGGCTGGAGCAGGACCTGGCCCACGTGAAGCCCGGCAGCACAGTAGTAGTGAGTTTGCACATTCCGCCCTATACCCGCCAGCACCTGCGCGACAAGCAAAAGGAAGAGTCCATGGGCGGGGTGGTAAGCAACCGCAAGGAGTTGTACCGCCTGCTGCAGCCTTTCAAAGTGCACATTCTCTCGGGTCATACCCACTTCAACGAGGTGCTGCAAACCGCCGATAATGTAACTGAGCATGTGCACGGCACTGTGTGCGGAGCCTGGTGGACGGGTCCCATTTGCACCGATGGTACCCCCGGGGGCTATGGCGTGTACGAAGTAAACGGCCCAGAAATCAAGTGGTACTACAAGTCCATTGGCAAGGCGCGGGACCACCAGTTTCGCGTTTATCCCAAGGGCGTCCTGCCCGACCGGCCCAACGCGGTGCTCGTGAACGTGTGGAACTGGGACCCTAGCTGGAAGGTGGTGTGCATCGAAGATGACGCGCGCCGGACGCCCATGCAGCAGCACACCGGCCACGACCCGCTTTCGGTGCAGCTGCATGCCGGAGCGCAACTGCCCGCTAAGCACAAATGGTAGAGCCTACCACCACCGAACACCTGTTTGTGGCCGAAGTGGGGGCCCAGACCCGGCAGGTACGCATTGAAGTTACGGACCGGTTCGGGCAAGTATACACCGATACTCTGACGGCGTAACGTACGTTACGCTACTAGAGCTGCCAGCGCGGACAACCGCGCTGGCAGCCTCGTTTTCTTGCAATCTAACGGGCGTTCTAGCCCATTCCTGTCCGGTGCTAAAATTGCTTGCTACTTTCTTAGTCGGCCTTGCCACCTCGGCGGCCCTGGCCCAAACGCCTACCTCCTTCGACCGGCAAGGCCACCGTGGTGGCCGGGGGTTGATGCCCGAGAATACGATTCCGGCCATGCGCCGCGCCCTTGACCTAGGAGTGACTACTCTGGAAATGGATGTGCTCATTAGCCAAGACGGGCAGGTGCTGCTCTCCCACGACCCAACCATGAACCCCGATTATGCCCTGACGCCCGCGGGCCAGCGCATTACCAAGGCCGAGCAAGACCAGCACCGGCTCTACGCCTTGCCCTATGCCACCATCCGTCGCTATGATGTGGGTAGCCAGGGCAATTCGCACTTTCCGCGCCAGCAGAAAATGCTGGCCTACAAGCCCCTGCTGGCAGAGGTAATAGACTCCGTGGAGGCGTACGCGCGTCGGAAAAAGCTACCCGCGCCGCATTACAATATCGAAACCAAAACTACCCCGCCGGCGACGGAACCTTGCACCCAGTACCGGCCGAATTTGTGGCGAAGCTACTGGCAGTAGTGCGCGAAAAAGGTGTTGGCCCCCGCGTTATTGTGCAGTCGTTTGACCCGCGCACCCTAGAGCTAGTGCACCAAGCCGAGCCTACGTGGCGCACGGCCTTGCTAGTAGCTAATACCGATGGGCTAGAGGCCAACTTGCGCCGACTGAGCTTCCGGCCTAGCATCTACAGCCCCCAGCATCAACTAGTCACGCCCCAATTGGTGCAAGCCAGCCACGCACAGGGCCTCCGTCTAATCCCCTGGACCGTTAACTCGGCCGCCGACATACAGCGCCTGACTCGCCTTGGTGTGGATGGCATCATTACGGACTACCCCGATTTGTTTGCTGAGGTACTGAACCGTAGGAAGTAGCTCAAACCGTAATAGTAGCTAAGCGGCCGGGGGCTAAGTAACCATTCCTAACGATTAGAACCGCGCTGTATAGTTGAGGCCACTCAAGGTAGCTGATCTATCTTTGCTGCACTGGTATGATCGATTGGAAAGACCTACGATATCTGCAAGCCGGCAATGCCCGGCAGCAGCACGCGTACGCTGTTTTGCAGGCCTTGGCAATGTGGCCGCTACTAGCCGATTTCGACCCCGTGCTGGCGGGCACCATCCTTTGGCGATTGACACGTCTGCCAGCGACTTGGATGTGCTGTGCGAAGTAGCACCGGCAACTCAAGAGCGGTTCCGCCACCTGCTCAGCACCCAGTACGGGCAGCTACCCGGTTTCCGCATCAGCCAGCACATCGTCAATGGCGTCGATTCTGTAGTTGTCAACTTCAGTTACCAAGGCACCGAATTGGAAGTATTTGGGCAAGCGCAGCCTACTTGCCAGCAGGCAGGGTACCGCCATATGGTGGTGGAGCACGCCATATTGGTAGCCGGCGGCGAAGCGTGGCGGCAAGAAATCCGGCGCCTTAAGCACCAAGGAATGAAAACGGAGCCAGCCTTTGCGGCGTTGCTACATATATCTGGCAACCCATATGAGGCACTTCTGACTTTGGAAAACCAAACGCCCGCGGAATTGCAAGCCTACGTTGCGCGCCACCCTATTTCGCGCGGGTACTAGCCGCAGCAGTAAAAGCACTACGCAGAGCCCTCATGCTCGATACCGGTAAGGTGCAATTTGCCCTGGTACACGATTTACCATGAGTGTTCAGCTACCCACTGAGCCTGTAAGCAAGCGTAGCTAGGCAGTAAGAGTGGAAATATTTATAGCTTGTTTTGTAATAAAAAGATGCGTGCCACAAATAAATCATTTGGGGGCGCACTGAGCAGCAAAAACGCCTTAGCTGCTCAAAAACCGGTTTTTATAACTATAGTTTGATAATTTTGATCTAATACATGATTTATTAACTTAAACACTCTTTTATGCTATAGGATTAAAATTAGGTTAAATTTATATATTCGCCTTATCAAGTCAATATCACTCCGTGCTCCTATGCAAACAATCCCTACTCCCAAACCTATTGTACCATTACGGAACCGGCAAGACCTATTCCTTTCCGAAAGCCAAGTACGCCAGCCCAGTCTAGCGTATCATTCGGACTCACCCGTGTCGTTTGACCGGCTGTGCCTGTTCTGTTTCGGGTGGGCTATGGCCTCGCTGCTTCACTGCCTATCGTTCTCCGAGCGGTTCACCAGTGAGTTTCCGTTCAGCTATGCCCTTATTGTGGCTGCTTCCTTAGTTATTCTCAACCCGCGCTCCGTGGGCTTGTTTCTCGTCATGGTCAGCATGAGCTTGTGCAATACGCTGACCTGGATGCCCCAAGAGCCTAACCACATTCTCTTCGAGTTCATTGTTAACCTAGGAATTCTGAGTGCGCTGGGTTGGGCGCTGTTCCGCCACTTCCGGGCGGGCGGCACGCGGGAGATGTTGCAAACGCCGCTAGTGCGCGTGGGGCTGTTTAATGCCTTTGCGCCTTTTGTCCGCCTTAGCTTGGTGGTGCTGTATTTCTTCGCCGTACTGCATAAGTTGAACTGGGACTATTTCAATATCGACATCAGCTGTAGTACGGTGTTGCTGAAGGGGTACGGCCACCGCCTACCCTTTATCCCCATCAATACCTTTACTCAGTGGGGGGCCGTCGTTGGTACCCTCGTGGTTGAAACGGCTATTCCCGTGTTGCTCTGCTTCCGGCGCACCCGTTTGGCGGGTATCCTGCTGGGAATGGGGTTCCATTATTTCCTGGCTATCCATCCCGCTCAAGGACTATTTAGCTTTTCGGGCTTACTGTTTGCCAGCTATCTGCTGTTTGTGCCCATGAGCTTGCCCGGCAAGGTGCAACAGCTAGCTACGTCTTGGTTTGGCAAGGCTACCCAAAAGGTGGCATTTGCCTGCCGGGCACTGCTGATCTTAGGCATACTCGGCTTAGTAGCAGCTGGGGCGACTACCCACGCCGTAGGCCTGCTGGTATGTCTTGTGTGGGGTGCCCTGCTGATAGCGGGCTACTTGCTGATGATGCGTGGCTTCACCGCGGGCAATGAGCGTATGGGGCCACTATTGCGGGTGCAAACGGCGGCTTTTTGGCTGGTACCCACGGCGCTGATCTTCAATGGCCTCAATCCCTACCTTGGGCTAAAGACGGAGAAAAGCTTTTCCATGTTTAGCAACTTGAGAACGGAGGGCGGCGTCAGCAACCATGTGCTGATCCGCAAAGTGGCCTACCTCACGGATGTGCAGAATGATCTGATTGACATAAAAGCAACGAACCTAGCGGCGCTCCAGGCCTTTGCCGACCAGCAGGAGCTAATTACTTACTTCAAGCTGCGCAGCATCACCAGCACCGCTAAACAGGACTTCTACGCCCAGTACACCCGGAACGGGGTGTTGCAAACGGTGCGGGTAGTGAATGGGGTTAGCACCTAGCCGGAGTTGCTGAAACCTTACCCCTGGCTGGTAAACAAGTTTGTGCGGTTCCGGGCCGTCAACAAAGGAGCGTGCCTGTGCACACATTAGGGTAGCCGCCCGCTCACTGACCAAGAGACACCCAGACGCCCGGCGCGCTCAACTCTGTTGAATGCGCCGCGTCTGGGGTCTGGATTTGTTGCGCCTAGCC
>NZ_JZIR02000167.1:0-559 GCF_000961955.2 Hymenobacter sp. AT01-02 | reverse complement strand
GGGCTGGTACTCCCGTGGCACTGCCGTTTTCCCTGAGCCTGGGGCGCTTTGCAGGTCGGCACGAAGCCACGTACCGTCCTGCTTACCCAGACTCTTTATTCTTCTGCTACGTGCTGGCGGGGGCGTTTGAGGTTGAAGGCCGCCTACTGCACGCTAAAGATGGGCTAGCTGTATGGGAAACCGAGGAAGCCGAATTAGAAGCACTCAGTAACAACGCCTTGGTAGTAACCATAGAAGTGCAGGCTTAAGCAGAACGGGTGAGGAAGGTTGGAGCCTATAGCTGCGGTAGGGGGAAAGTGGCTGCTTAACGTACACTCACAGGTTCAGTAGTTCCGCCGCCGCCCCAAAGGCCGATTTACGCCCTTCCTGTACTTGTTGCTCAATAGTCGCTAAGTGGGCTTGCACGGCCGCGCGAGCATAAAAGCGCGTCTCCAGCGCCTCCCGAATCGTTTCGTGCAGCCAGTGGAGGTTCTGCTCTTGGCGGCGGCGCTGAAAATAGCCACTGCCCTGGGTTTGCTGCACGTATTGGTCTATTACACCCCACACCAGCGGAATGCCA
>NZ_JZIR02000166.1:0-10637 GCF_000961955.2 Hymenobacter sp. AT01-02 | reverse complement strand
TTTTATTTTCTCACGGGTAGCCTACTGCAGTGTATCCAGCCCAAAAAACTGTTTCTACAAGGGGTTCTGCACAATGGCTTTATTGACATTGAGCTCGGCCTGTGGAAACAGGAATTGCCACTCCTTGACGCCAGCCTCCACCCGGAGGTTGCCACCGGTGAGAGCCCAAGCCCACTGGGCAATATGGTTCTTGCCTGTTCTATCCAACGCGCTATTGGTGCGTTTCAAGTCCAGGAACCGGAAGCCTTCGCCCCACAGTTCAATCCGGCGCTGGAAAAGGATTTCGTCTACCAAGGCCTGCCCCGTACGGGTAGACCGCACGTACTGCGGGTCTCGCGCACTCACCAGCGTAAACAAACTGCCAGCGGCGGAAGCCAGCCCTTGCCGGGCCTCGGCTTCGGCCTGGATCAAATACAGCTCGGCTAAGCGCATATGCGGCACGTCCCCAATGCTCAGGTTGGGGTCTGCCACCAGAAACTTCTTCTGCCCGTACGGCGCTTTCACGCCCCCAGCAGGAACCGGGATACTGGCCCCAGTCGGGTCCCAGAGGGCCTTGCGGACGTCGGTGGCCGGGATTTGATTGTAGAGCACCGAGTTAATTTTCTTCGGGTTTTGCCGGATGGCGGTCGAGCTGTAATTGGCCGACATGTAGGCGAAGAAAGAGTAGAAATAGTTAGTCTGGTCGGCCTGCATTTTACTGCCCCACAGCCACTCCGGGTTTTCCACACTGTTGAACCCGCTCGTGTACTGTGCCCGGCTCATGAGGGTAGCGCCGCTCTGCTGGATGGCCTCCTGCGCAAACCGTGCGGCCACGGGCCAGTTTTGCATAGTGAGGGCCACCCGAGCTTTGATGCCTTTGGCTACGGCCGCGTTAAAGTGGGATTTTGCCGGGCGGTTGCCTAGGCCAGTCAGCAACCCGATGGCCGTGTCCAAATCCGTATTGATCTGGGTGTATACTTCCTCCACGGTAGCACGTGGTTGGCCTTCCGTGGTGCTAGTAATCAGCAAGGGCACTCCTAGCTGGCTGTTGGTTTTACCAGCTTCGTACCGCTCGCCAAACGCCTGCACCAATTGAAAATGAGCCCAGGCACGATACACGAGGGCTTCGCCAATTATCATCTGCTTTTCCGCTTCCGGGCCGGTTGCGTTGTCTAAGCCATTGATGAGGATATTGGCGTTGGCGATGATGCGGTAATAGAAATAGTACCAGGCATGGTTGTACGTGGTAGAAGAAGTAGCATTACGGTGCGACGTCCAGTTGTGCTCATTGGCCCACCAGCTGGTGCCTAGCGTCTGCACCCAGTCTTCCCCCAAGGCATCCATCATAATCTTCATGGAGCCTTCTCCGCCCTGGTTTTGGCTACCATTGTGTTGTAAATACAGTATCCGATGGATGCCATTGAGTGCGGCCATCCCATTCTTAGTGCTGGACAGCACATTCTCTTCGGTCACCGCATTGGTTGGTGCCGTTTCCAGATACTCCTTCTCACAAGAGGAAAAAATCATTGCGCTGGCTAGCAACGCGCTGTATATCGTCTTTTTCATGACCAATCAGTTGCTACAAAGAAAGATTCAACCCCAAAGAAAGCACCCGGGCGGGCACGTACACCGCCGACGTCGTACCCGAGAAGGTTTGCGCCACATTCATTCCCTTTCTCTTGGAAACCAACGCTAGGTTTTCGCCCGTGGCGAAGATGTTCACGTTGCGCAGCTTGAGCCGGGTAGTGAGGGGGGCCGGGATATTGTAACTCAAGCTCACCGAGCGGAAGTTCAGGTAAGAAGCATCCACCAACCACCGGTCGGACGCCGCTGCCAGGTTGGCCGTATTTCCTACTTGCAGCTTGGGAACGTCGGTGATATCACCAGGATTCTGCCACCGGTCCAGCATGTCCTTGTGCATGGCGCCGCCGTAGGTGCCGTGGTTCATCAGGGTCGCATACTGGCCGTCATAGAACTTGCCTCCTACCGAGTAGGTAACCAAGGCTGACAGGGTAATTCCTTTAAAGGAGAAGGTGTTGGTGAAGCCACCCGAGAACTTTGGAATAGCCGTGCCAGCGTAGTGGAATCGGCCGTTGTTGGCGTTCCAGGTTACGGTATCGGAGCCGATGATCTTGCTGTTGGCTTCGTTGTAGGTGATGGCCCGGTAAAGCGCGTTCCCATTTTCTGGATCAACGCCGTAATACTCCCGCAGCCAGAATGCCTGCAAATCCTCGCCTACTTTCAGCTTCTTGGTGCCAGACACCAGTTCTGGGTAGGGCAGCTTGGTTATCTTGTTTTTAAAGGTGGTCCAGTTTACATCAAGGTTCCAGGTGAAGGCATCTGTTTTGATGATGTCACCAGCCAGCCGGAGCTCAACGCCCTGGTTGTACATGGCCCCCACGTTTTCAATTCGGTTGGCTACTCCGCTGGAGAGCGGGAGCTGCACTTCGAATAGCAGGTCCTCGGATGTCCGCTTGAAATACTCAGCCGAACCGTTCAGACGGTTCTTGAGCAATGCGAATTCAATTCCTGCATCGAAGCTGTTGTTCTTCTCCCACACCAGGCCCCGGTTACCCAGGGTTGCTTGCGAGAAGCCCGGCTCGGCGGCGTTGTTCTGGCCCAGCGTGTAGAGTGCCTGCCAAGCGTAATACTGGCTGCCGTCCCCATTTTCAAGGTTTTCGTTGCCCACTTGCCCGTAGGAAGAACGAAGCTTGACCATATCAACCCAGTTGGGTTTGGTGAAGAAGGTTTCCTGGTCCAGGCGCCAAGAGCCCCCCACAGACCAGAAGCTGCCCCAGCGTACGTCCTTATAGAAGCGGGAAGAGCCGTCGCGCCGATACGAGGCGGAAACTGTGTATTTGTCGTTGAACGTGTAGTTCGCCCGCCCGAAATATGACTCTATTCTATGCTCTTGCAGGTACGTGTTGAAGTTATTGATGGTGCTGAAGTTTTGCAGCTCCGTATTATCGGCAATTACCTCACCTGACTTAGAGCCGCTCAGGTAGTCCCGGCTCCGGCTGTAGTTCTCGTGGCCCAGCAATGCATCCACCGTGTGCACGCCCGCTAGCGTCCGGTTATAATTGAGTAGCTGGTTGGCCGTGTAGCTCGTCAGGTTATACAGCACGCGGCCCGCTCGCCCGGCTGGGGCACCATCGCCCACTTGGGTGTTTTCGTAAGTTTGCTCTTCGTAGTTGGTGATATCCGCGGCGAAGTTTGCCGTCAACTTGAAGTCCTTCAGGAAGGTAATTTCCCCGTAGGTTCTGCCCCCAAACACGTTGCGCCGGTAGAGGTAGTTATTCCATTCCGTTTCGGCCACAATGTGCCGGCCCGGGTACACTGGGCGGGTCATAGTGGGGGAGGAGCCTCCCAAATCGTACACCCGTTCGCCATTCGCGTCCAGTACATAAGCGCCCGTGGCGGGGTCGTGCTGGTAAATAGGTAGATCGGACCAATTCCGCGGCTGAAGAAAAAGGGATTCACGAAGCCCGTGGAGCTACCCGTATTGGCCTGATTGGAGTTGGTCAGGGTGTAGTTTATGTTCACGCCAGCCTTAAACCAGTTGGTCAGGTTGGTGTTGACGTTCATCCGACCCGAGAATCGCTCGAAGTCTGATTTAATCAAATACCCCTTCTCGTTCAGGTAGCCCAACGAAACATAGTAGTCGCTTTTCTCAGATCCGCCATTGAAACTCACCGTATAATCGGAGCGGGAACCGTCCCGGGTCAGGGCCTTTTCCCAGTCTAGGTCATCTTCCCACAGCAACTGCGCATCCGGATTCAGCGTGCCATCTTGTAGAACAATCTGGTTGTTCGGAACATTGAATGGGTTGTAGCCCAATAGGCCCTTAATGTCGGCAGTTGCCCGTTGGCTTGCTTGTGCCCTGGTAACGGTTGCGCTGACTAAGCTATTTCGGTAGGCTTCCCACATCAGCGGGTAATACTCGTACGCGTTTACACGCTCATACTCGGGAATTGCACGCGAGGAAACACCCTGTAACGCCCGCAGATTCACCTGCACCCGGTCTTTCTTGCCCTTCTTGGTGGTAATCATCACCACCCCATTGGTGGCCCGGGAACCGTAGAGAGCCGTAGAGGCCGCATCCTTCAGTACCGAGATGCTGGCTATATCCTCCGTGTTCAGGTTTGATAAACCGGCTGTGTACGGTACCCCGTCCACCACGTACAGCGGGTCGTTGGCGTAGTTTACTGAGCTAAACCCCCTGATACGGATGTCAGGGCCGGAGCCCGGCTGCCCAGAACCGGCGGAAACCTGCACCCCAGGTGCTTGGCCAGCAATGGCGTTGGTAATGTTGGTTACCGGCCGTTGCGCTAGTTTCTCGGCTCCAATCTGCGTTACGGAACCGGTGTACGTCGCCGGATCTGCCGTACCGTAGGCAACTACCACTACTTCATTGAGGGTTTTGGAGTCGCTGGCCAAGCTCACATTGATGGTGGGTTGGCTGCCCACGGTCACCTCTTTATTGAGGTAGCCGATAAAGGTAAATACCAGCGTCCCGCCGCCGGCTGGCACGTTTATGCTGTAATTTCCTTGCTCATCGGTTGGCGCGGCTGTAGAAGTCTCTTTCAGATGGACTGTTACCCCGGGCATTCCTTCGCCCGTAATGGCATCGGTCACTCGTCCTGTCACCGCCTTGCTCTGTGCCAACGCCTGCGTTGAGAAGGCTGACATCAAGACAAAGCTAGAAAGTAAAGATTTCTTCATGTGGATTATGTTTTGTTGAATGATCAAGGTGTTTACTGCTCTACTCTACCGTTTTCTGGCATCTCCCACTCACTACTTTCTACACGCTACCAAGCCATGTTCCAACGGGATACGATACTTCTCCTCAAGGCCTTGAGAGGTGGAAGTGCTATGGGTGCTTCCAAAGAGTAGTAAGGGAATAGCTTATTGGCCGTTATTCCTGGGCAGGCGTGCGCCTGCTACTCCTGATTAGAGTGCATAGGGACGTACTCGCAGTAATGAGTGTAAGCTAGAAAAGGCGCTTAGATAAGGACAGGTACGCTCATCGGCGTTGGGTCTTCCGCATCTACTATTTCACCGGTAATATCTACCGCGCTACTCACAAATCGCTCTTCATCGGGGGTGAAATCTGCAAAAGAGATAAGCGTATTATTCTCCCATGTACTTTGTATTATCGGTTGAGACTATTTCGTTTACAGATGCTAATAAAGAGTATAATATCAACAATCACATAATTGTGTTAGTATTTTTATCTGTACAGCGACAGTATGATTGCAGATATTGCAACCAAAATCAGAGGGAATCTATCTTATAAAAGTTATATAAATCCCAGTGTTGACTTCGAATAATTGTACTTTTACACGCAAAAACTGTTGATACATATTTTTTTCAGTAACTGACGTGATTGGTGATTATGGAGAGCGTATCTCGACCTCCTATGCCTCAGTAAAGTTGAAGTTGCAATCGTTTTGCAAGAGGATACAAGCCGACAGTAGTCTAGATTGCGCCGAACACAGCTTGCCAAGGCCCGGCGCTGGAACAGGTAAGCAACTGTGCACACGCAAAAAAGCCTGAACTACTACTTGGTAATTCAGGCTTCTTGCTTTTATCGTGTGCTTCCTTGGCCGTGCTAGTTTGCTGGCTTAGATGGTTTCACGTACTTATCCAGCCACGCATTCGTCTCCCACAGCACGTGGAGCAGGTTTTCGCGGGCTGCATAGCCATGCGCCTCGGCTGGTAGCACTACATAACGAGCAGTAGCGCCCTGGCCTTTCAGCGCGGAGAAGTATCGCTCACTCTGAATGGGAAAAGTACCTTGGTTATTATCGGCTTCGCCGTGGATAAGCAGAAGAGGGGTCTTCATCTTATCGGTGTAGTTAAACGGCGACATCGCATTGTACACCTCGGGGGCCTGCCAGTAGCTGCGCTCTTCACCCTGGAATCCATAGGGGGTGAGGGTACGGTTATAAGCGCCACTGCGGGCAATGCCCGCTTTAAACAGGTTGGAGTGCGACAGCAAGTTGGCCGTCATAAACGCGCCGTAGCTGTGGCCCATCACGCCTACACGGTCAGCATCCACTACGCCCAAGCGCACTCCTTCATCGATGGCTGCCTTGGCGCTGCTCACTAGCTGCTCAATATAGGTATCGTTGGGGTCTTTGCTACCCTCTCCAACTATCGGTACGCTGGCATTCTCCAAAACGGCGTACCCTTGGGTAACCCAGAATACCGGCGAGCCCCCACCCAGGCGGGTAAAAGTGTAGGGGGAGCCGCTCACCTGTCCAGCAGTATTTTTATCCTTGAATTCTAAAGGATAGGCGGACATGAGCGTGGGCAGGGGGCCGTCGCTTTTCTTGTAGTTTGGGGGCAGGTACAGGTTGGCCGTCAACTCCACCCCATCGGCGCGTTTGTAGTGCAGCACCTGTTTGGGGAAGCTGCCGCCAAATGCCGCGTACGGGTTCGGGAATTTCGTTACGGCGGTGAGCTTATCTTTTTTAGTGGCGTCGCGCAGGTAATAGTTCGGCGTTTGCGTAAGCGACTCGCGGCGAGTGAGCAACTGCCGATTTTTGCCGCTGGCATCAATAATGGCTACTGGCACCTCGTACACGGGCGCTTCTGACCGCCACCAGCGGGTAGTTTTTTTGCTGGTTAAGTCTAGTTCGTCCACAAAAGGCCGGTCGCCTTCGGGCGAAGCGCCCGTGCCCAACAAGTATAGGCTCTGTCCCGCAGGTCCCCCCGTGAGCAGCACCGATTTTCCTTGGGCATTGCGGTGCTCGTACGGCGTGCCGGGGTCCTGGTACTTATCTTCCGACGACCCTTCGAACAGCACAGCGAGCGGCGCGGTTGGCTTGCTAGGGTTCAGTTGCCAAGTAGTTTCGTGTCGGTCCGCCCAGCGGTAACCTCTCATTAAAGCTAGTTGGCTGGTGCCCCAACTCAACCCACCAAAGCGTAAGGGCAAAGCGGCCAGTTCCTGAGGCGCGCCCGTAAACGGTGCTTCCAAGGTGAACACCTTGTCGCGGATGTCCGCTTTGGTTTTGGGGTTGCCGCCGTCTTGGGCTTCCACGTAGTAGAGCGTAGCGGGCACATCGGCACGCCACGCGTGATTGCGCGGGCCGGTAGGTACCGCATCATTCCCAATGGGTACGGCATCGGCCAAGGGCAAGTCAACCACTGCTTTTACTGAGGCCCCAGTGTTCATATCCAGCACATCGATGCGCTGTGGAAACCGGCTGATAGGCAGCGTGTATGAATACGGCCGGTGGCGGGTGCGCAACAGAACGTACTTGCCATCAGGTGAAGGCGAGGCGGTTTGAATCAGGCCGGGCTTACCCAGAGGGCGGGTTGTCCCATCGGCTACGTTTACCTTCACTAACTGGGAAGTGGCGTAGTAGTCGAACAGGCGCTCATCGGCGGGGTTTTTCAGCAAATCCTGGTAAGTACGGGCCGCCGTCTTTATGCCGCCGCCGCTTTCCTGCACCGCCGGGCCAGTAGGCGCGGTATCGGCGGAAGGAGCAGCACCGCGGCCAGCCGGCACGGTGCAAGCTACAATCGTCTTGCTATCGGAAACCCAATCAAAGGAGTTACCAAACGCATCGTTGAGGGGAGTAGCTAACAGGCGACGGGCAGTGGCTGTAGCCACGTCAACAACCCAGAGCTCTACGCGGCCGTCGGTGCGGCGCCGGGGTTGGTTAGCGCAAAGGCGATAGTCTTGTTATCAGGCGACCAGCTTACGTCGCTGATACGAGCCTGAACGGGCAGGCCTTTTACCTCAATTTCGGCACCCGTAGGCAGGGTTTTGAGCTTGATGCCCACGGCGTAGCTCACCCGGCTTTGCCCGTTGGTACGGGGGTTGATGCGCAAGCCGGCTAAGCGCAGTTCGGGCTGGGCTAGTTCGGCTACAGTAGGAAAGTCCTGCACTTGCAACAAAGCCATGGTACGGCCATTCGACGCGAGGCTAACGCGCGGAGTAGGCGGCGCCAGCAACAGATCTTGCAGAGCTTTAGGGGGTGTTTGGTACTTGAAATCCTGGCCCTCAGACACGACAGCGACGAGTAGTAAAGTGGCAGAAAGAAGCAGTTTTTTCATACGCAGAAATGAGAAAGAGGCTATTATGGCACACTGCCGTGATGGGTAAGCTAACAAGGATGCAGGTTGTGAACAGTACCTACCAAGAATTGTAAGCGCTGCGGTTAAGGCTGGTTTCTGCCTGGCAGCTGAGTAGCTAGTCCTTGCAGATATCCAAAGGCAAAAGTCGAGGCCGAAGCGCTTCGCAAAACCAGTTGTAGAAGCGTGGATCAATCAAGGTGACCGATTGAATCCAAACATAATAGGATTCTATCTTTCTTTCGTCATAAAACATAGCTTCAACATACCAAGCGCCCCTAGTATAACTACATAGTTGCGTTGGTAGGATGCGAATTGATAATGAGATTTTTGTAGCAAGGTTAAGCTTGACAGCAAGGAAATGATAGGGCTGCTACCTAGGCTACGATAGCGGGCGTCCGGTGGCGGAAACGCTCCCAAAGGTTCTCCTCACCCAGGACATCCCGGACCAATAAGGAAGTAGGGTTCAATAGGACGACTTCGTAAGTCAGCTCCGTAACTGCCATATGAATTTCTGGAATGGTGATTTGCGTATGGGGCATTCACTGAACGCCTGGTTGTTCCCGGCGCATAACTTCCTGAGAAATGAACAATTTTGCTTCCTCTGGGCCTTCGGTTACAAGTAAATTTGGTACTAGTCCAACATAGTGAGATCTACTACTTTGGCTTTTTCCAGGGAAAGGATAATAAATGGCTCGCAATGCAGCAGTACTCGTTGCGGTTTGCTAGGCGTTGCGCTGCGTAGCAATCTGGCCAAATAGGGTTTCGGTCACCACGCTCACTACCCGCAGGCCGGCGGTCAACGCCCGTGGGTTGAACGCCTCTAACCGGCGCTACGCTCCTCCTGAATGGCGCTTATGCGCCGCACATCACCCATCCAACCCCAGGGCGTGGCCAGGCTAACATGTTGCTCGTAATACTGGAGCACCGCTCCTTGTAAGGCGATGAATTCTGCCTGGTTAGCAAAGCCGTACTACTGGGTAATCACGCACAGCACCGAAGAATTGGCTAGTGCTACCCCGTAGGCGTTCCTAAAACAACTGTTCACTCACGGCTGCTAGCCTATCTCGTGCACAAGAGTAAACGCCTGAGTTATGATGAAGTTGGCAACAAGAAAGTGCACCGCGTGGCTACGACCATGGGCTTGATAGAGCTGGCCACTAGGCACCTCGCCAGGGCACGAAGCGGCTACAGCGGAGCCGTCGCCCAGGCCCGTGCCTGCTCGATAGTAGTGAAAAACTGACTGGTCAGCTGCGTGTTGGGTATGACGTCCGTCACGAGCGCCTGCACCCCCATGCGATTCATGGCGTCAAGCGACTCTACCACCGCAAACCGCTGTCCCCCTGACTCACTCAGCCCACGAAAAACGACGTCGCCGCTCCATTGCAAGTCTGCTTGGCGTAGGGCCCGCAACAGGCGGTTATCGGCAATAAGTGCCTTCGTCTGGTAGTGGCGGGCAAAGCGCATCAACTCGTCGATGGAGGCGCGAAAGTCGGCACTCGGTACGAAATCCAGCCAGTGCAGTTCCAATGTGTTGTGGGTAGTGCGGTGAAGATAAATATGCAGGTAAGACGAACTAAATAGCGTTTCCATAAAGCAGTGGCTACCGTCGTTAGTGGGTAGGCAACAGGTAAAGGTAAGACAATACAAGACAGCAGGGATTAGGACCATCACGACAGAAAAGAGTTGCCCTGCGGCTGCCTAGCTGTCCATGCCCTCATGGCGGCCAAGGTCACTGACCTATGGTGCCTCCGTTGCAGCAGCAAATACCTGACACGCTAATACACAGGGGGAGTAAAGGCGAGGCCAAACCATGCCTTTTCCTGAGAATACCTTTGTTAATAGAAAAATAAATAAATACGTACTGATCCAGGCTCTCTTGTATGCCGCTGTTTTAGCTAACACTCTGCTTCACATCAAGTTGACCCCAGCCTGTTTACACGTCTTTCCTACTTCCCGCTCAAGTTCCGCGCTTTGCTTATCTATTCTACGCTGGCAGCCGAGCCAGTACCTCACGTTTGTGGTGTGGGGATGCATCACCTACGGAACTGACTTTGTGAAATTTAACAAGGCGAGCGTACTCGTGCGCGTGGTTGGCTTTTGGGGAAGCTAGACGGTTTTCAACCCTAACCCGATTGCTCTTCCACTGATCGGTCAGAAACACCTACGGTGGCAGGTACTCGTAGAAGAGTAACCCACACTAACCAAGTCTCCGCTGTTTCTTAGCGCCCTGGTCCTTCTGCATACCCAGTTTGGGGTATCAGCACATGCGCCGAGCGCCGCTGAATATCAACGGTGGAGTAGCTACGCAAATTTTGCCCGCAACTGCTCATTGGCCTGCCCCTGCAAGGGCCGGCCGTGCCCAAACACGGCTGTGTCGAACGACAGCGCGCTGGATTTTAAGATGCTTTGCCGGCCTAGCTCCCGGTCTTCGTAGAGGGTGCTGTAGGCTAGGCCTACGGCGTGCGAGCATAGGTCGGCGGCAATCAGCACGCCCTCATTGCGCAGCAGCAGGGCCACGTGGCCGGCGCTATGGCCCGGCGTGTGCACCACCTGGACGCCCCCCAGCAGCG
>NZ_JZIR02000165.1:0-7971 GCF_000961955.2 Hymenobacter sp. AT01-02 | reverse complement strand
GGGCGCCTGGGCGGAGCTGGGCAGCGTCGCCTGCGTGCTAGAAAAGATGCTACCGCTCACCGCCGAGTGTTCGGTACTGGTGGCGCGCGGCTGGGACGGGCAAGTCGTCAGCTTCGCCCCACAACGCAACGTGCACGTCGATGGCATTTTGGCTGTCACCCACGCCTACGAAGGCAATATGCCTGTAGCCCTAGCCGATAGGGCTCGTGACGCTGCCATCGCCATAGCACACCATCTCGGCTATGTCGGGGTGCTGTGCGTTGAGTTTTTTGTAGTGGAAGACGGCAGCGAGCATGGAGGCCTAGTAGTCAACGAAATGGCACCGCGCCCGCATAACAGCGGCCACTACACGCTGGACGCTTGTGACGCGTCGCAGTTTGACCTGCAGGTCCATGCCATGGCGAGCTTGCCCTTGCCACAGCCGCGCCAGCATTCCCCGGCCATCATGCTAAACCTGCTGGGCGATGTGTGGTTTGACGCCGAAGGCAACTGCATGAGCCGGACTGGCAGGCTGTGCTGAGCTTACCAGGAACGCACCTGCACCTGTACGGCAAAGCAGACGCGCGCGCAGGCCGCAAGATGGGCCACCTAACCATCACCGGTCCGGATGTTACTAGTGTCAAAACCGTAGCGCGTCGTGCCGCCAGTCTGCTCAACTTACCAGGACAGGACGCCATCTAGCTGCCAGCGGCTGAGTATAATCGAGTCAACCAAACGATGAAGTCCTTCTTACCACACATAGAGGGGTAGATGCACTCTAAGAACAAACGGTATACTAGGGGCTTGATTTCCGATAGATGCGCGTTTTGTATGGTTAAAAAGTCCGGTACGCTAGGGCTATCAGCACGTACTCGCCGCACTATTAATTAATAAAGCATTGAAAAACAAGAAATTATAGTGGTTTGGGTAATGCCTATCCAGGGTTCAGCAGCCTCTTGGTTACTAAAAAAAGACACTACCATTGCTCTAAAGGAAATCATTCGGTTACGGTTTGCCTATGTTAGCGGGGTAGTAGAATAGTACCCCGCTAACATAGGCTCTATGCACCCGCTGCGCGCGTATCTCCACCGCTTCATTCCTAAGCTAACGGACGCTGACTGGCAACCGCTGGCTGAGGCTTTACGCCCGCGCCACTTGGCTCGCGGTGAGCATTTTGTGCACGCTGGTGAGTACCGCCCTGAGTTAGCAATGCTGCTCAGCGGCGCTTGCCGCCTCTACTATTCCCGCCCTGATGGAGAGGAACGTACCACCTTTTTCTTCTTCGAGAACCACCTGCTAGCGGACTACGCCGGTTGTTTGACGGGCCAACCTAGCAAGCTGAGCATTCAGGCCCTAACCGATACGGAGTTGGTTGTTTTTGATTACGCAGTGTTGCGCCAGCTCTATGACGAGCGGCCGGTCTACGAGCGGTTTGGGCGTTTACTGGCCGAATATCTCCTGCTTGGCACCGATGCCCGCCTAGTCGAGCAGCTGTTACTTTCGCCCGAAGAGCGCTACCGTGCGTTATTAATCAGCGGCAAAACCAAGATTCTGGAACGCATTCCTCAGCATTTGGTCGCCAACTACCTCGGTGTCACGCCTGTTTCGCTGAGCCGGATCAGGGGGCGAGTGGCGCGCCATGCAGGCAAGTAAAGCAAGAGCCACAACTGTGCATGCCGCACACTGCATTTCTTAACTTTTGTTATCGTTGCGTGGGGCCGAATAGGCGGAAGTTTGTGGTAGGTATAACGCTCACCTCATTCACCCCTTCTCATATGAAAACGCTGCTGAAAACAGAAGAACTAGCCGAAGCTTTCTTAGCCCTAGTTGTCTTTGCCTCCCTGCCCTATGCTTGGTGGGTGCTACCAGCTACCTTCCTACTCCCCGACCTTAGCATGATCGGCTACGTGGCCGGCCCGCGCGTGGGCGCATTCTGTTACAACGTTGCTCACCATAAGGCACTGGCGGTGGTGGTAGGAGTGGTAGGATGGTGGCTAGGGCTACCCGTGCTGATGCTAGCAGGCACAGTACTCCTCTTCCATAGCGACTTCGACCGGATGCTGGGCTATGGCCTCAAGTACATGACAGGCTTTCAGGATACACATTTAGGGCGTGTAGGAACAAGTCAGGCAAAGCACTAGCCAAACTTTGTAGAGAATAGATAGGCTCGGTGGTAGCAATTGTACTTATAGGATAACGTAGGTCGGAAAGTTGTAGTCGCCGAGTACCAATTCAATCAGTGCCACTAAGTTGGTTGCCCGGTTTAGATTTGTGGGGTGAGAGCTATTTCGGCTTTATAGCATCAGGGCTTAACACTGTTGATGCTAGTAATTGGGGTTGGCGGTTAGCTATGGCGTAGTAGGTATCCTAACGTATTCTAGTAAGGTTTTCTACAGAAAAAGGTGGGTAACTTGGTGCTGTCTTATGCTGCCATACGCTGGCTGTTTGTAGCCGACGGGCGCCCGTACTCGCTTTATACTGATGAACAGGTTTGACCGGGTCACGGCTATCCTTCTCCAACTACAAGCCAAGCGGGTAGTTAGTGGCCCTACCTTAGCCCAGCAGTTTGGCGTAAGCCTGCGCACGATTTACCGAGACTTGCGCACCTTGGAGGAAGCCATGGCCCTACTCACAGCCGTACTGACGGCCCAACTAACCGATGCGCCCACGGCCCGCTTTAGTGGCGCAGCCATGGACAAAGTGCGGGCAGTACTGCGCCGCTCCGAACGGGACCACCTAGCAACCATTGCGCCGCATATTCAGGTCTTCGCCCCGCGCAACTAGCCCGCAGATTCAACAATCTACCAGTAATTGGTAATGGCAATAGCTACGCGCCGCCTCGTACGGCTGCACTACCAGGCGTTGGAGGCGCAGGCCCCTACTACCCGCGATATTGAGCCCAGTGGTTTGTACCTGAGTCGACACTGGCACGTGGTGGCGTATTGCCCGCTACGTCAGTCCTTTCGCGACTTCCGCCTCAACCGTATCCAACAGCTTAACTTGCGCGCCGAGGTGTATCCGGCCCGACCCGAAATTCTGCAACAGTATTGGGCCGACGCGGCCCATCGACGGCCAACCGAGAAGGTCGTGCTCCGCTACTAGCTCGCGGCAGTGCTGCCCGCACTAGCACAACAGCAAGGATGAGTTACTGACAAACCTGACTCTCTACTGGGCAACCGATACCATTGGTTCTTCTTTTGCCCCCTACTACCAAGGTGAACCAGTATCGCAGGGGGTAGGTACCCCAAAATTCAGGTGCCCACGGGCTTTACTACCTTCGGCCACGACTTACTGCGGGCACCCCGCCTCTTTGCCGAACGTTTCTATAACGTCCAACAAAGGACTGAAATCCCAGCGGTGGGCACTTCCCGGCCCTTGAGGAGCCTAAGGCGCTTGCCGAGTCTCTACGAAACTTCTTCCGGCCGCTCCGGTAGCGCTGGCCATGTGCGCTGGTGCAGCAACCAGCATGCTACCGAGTTAACAGTAAGCTATTAGGCGGTGAGTGGCGAAGTTGCGACTAGGTCACGTTTAATCTGCTGCATAACTTCGTCTAACTGCTGCGTAATACAGGCTGTCAGGGCGGTGAGGGGCTCCAACTGAAACTCGCCCTGCCATTGATCGAGCTCCGTGACGGCAGGAAGCAGATGATGCATCCGCAGGTGGGACAGGCTTGGCCGGAGGGTATGCGCCGCACTTTTCAGCCGAACAACATCCTGCTCTTGCAGCCCCTGGGCTAGGTCTTGGAGAATCTCCTCGCTGCTTTCCACGAAGGTTTCCAGGATAAAAGCCACGAAGCTTTGGTCGCCCTGACCTACTGCTAGTAACTCATCCACCTGGTACAGCGCGGGGGTTGAGGGTATAATAGGGGCAACTGCTCCTACTATTGCCCCAACCCCTGCGGCGTCGGGTACCACCCATTCACTTACGATCTGTAGCAATTCGGCTTCCTGAAATGGCTTTGCGAGGTAGCCGTTCATGCCCGCCGCCAAGCATTTCTCCCGCTCCCCTTTGATGGCATTGGCCGTGAGAGCCACAATGGGCGTGGTAAGCTGCAGTTGCTGGCGTAGCGCCGCCGTAGCCCCATACCCATCCAACACGGGCATTTGGATATCCATCAAAATCAGGTCGAAAGCTTGCTCCTGGGCCAGCGCCACGGCCTGCTCACCGTGTTCTGCCTCGGTTACTTGCACCTGCGCCTGCTGCAAGAAGGTCTTGGCTATCTGACGGTTGAAGCGGTTGTCTTCTACTAACAGTACCTGTTTGTGGCGCAGGTGCTGCCGCAGCGGGCTATCCTCAGTCAGCAACACCTGCGGCAGCAAGTCTTGCTCTCCGCCAATGGGTAGGCGCAACGTAAACTGCGTAACCGTACCCCGGTGCTTTTCGCTTTCCAGTTGCATGTCGCCGCCCATAAGCTTCACTAGGTTGCGGCAAATAGGCAAGCCCAGACCCGTACCACCAAACTTGCGCGTTACGGAGGCATCCTCCTGGCTAAACTCCTGAAAGATGTGCGCCAGAAAGGCTGGTTCAATGCCCACACCCGTATCGGTTACCCGAAACAGAACATCTACCGAGCCATGGGGCGCGTCGGCGGCCAGCTCGCACGAAATAACTACCTCCCCTTTTTCAGTAAACTTAATGGCGTTGCCGGCCAGGTTTAGTAAAACCTGTGTAACGCGGTATGGGTCGCCGAGCAGTACGGGGGGAAGACCCGGCCCCGCTTCGGCCCGCAGACATAACCCTTTTTCCTCAGCCTTGTAGTGAAGGGTTTGCTTTACCTGCGTCAGCAACTGAGCCGGATCGAAACCGACTTGCTCCAGTACCATCTTGCCTGCTTCTAGCTTGGAGAGGTCCAGAATATCATTGATGATGACCAGCAGGTTGTCGGCCGAGGTGGTAATGGCTTGCTGATAACTGGTCTGAATTGGTGTAAGCGGCGTTTTAGCAGCAATTGACTCATGCCCAGAATGGCGTTCATGGGCGTGCGGATTTCATGGCTCATATTGGCCAGGAAAATCTCGCGTGCCCGCACCGCCGACTCGGCCGCTAGCTTGGCGTGGCGCAACGCCCGCTCCGTGGCTACTCGCTCCGTCACATCAAGGCCGTAGCCAGAATCATGTGCAGGGAGCCATCGGGACGGAACACGGGCTGCAAACACCGGTACAAGTGACGGTCGCCGTCGGGGCGCAGGAAGGTTTCTTCGTACGTTACAAGGTCTTTGTTCTGCACCGCCCGCTCTAGTTGAGCGTGACGCTCGTGGGCCATGGCAACCGGCCGTTGAGTGCGAGCAAAGTAGTCGAAGTTATCTTTACCAATTACCCACTTCCGCATTTCCGGGTCCTTGATGCCGCTGGCATTTACAAACAAGTATCGGAACTGGTCATCGAAAACGCCCACGTCACAGGGCAACTGGTCTAGCACAAACTCATAGAACGCCCGTTGGGCGGCTAACTGTTGCTCTACTTGTCGGCGCTCAGTAATGTCTACGCCCATGCCTACCATCATCCGCAACGAACCATCGGGGGCAAATACTGGCAGGAAATGCCGCTGCATGTGCTGAGGTCCGGTAGCGGTTTCCTGTACTTCTTCCCACATAACGGGGGTGCGGGTTTGCACGGCTTGCTCGAAGCTCTGCTGGCGCTGTAGGGCTAGTTCCTGGGGGCGCTGAAAGTGGGTGAAGTAAGCAAAATCATCGTGCCCGATAACCCAGTTGCGCATATCTGCGTCCCGAATGCCGTTGGTATTCACGAAACAGTAGCGGTGCTCCGTATCAAACACAGCCACTTCCACGGGCAGTTGCTGCAAAATGGTCTCGTAAAAATCACTCGGCGCGCTCGAAATCGTTTCAGAGGAGCGCGCGGCCATCAGCTTAGTTAGGTAGAGGGCAACGACGCCCTCAGCGGTAGGCGTCGCTTGAGCTACGTAGCACTGCCCGGCTACGTATACTTCCTGCTGCTGAGAAGTATTGGTGCGAAGAGCAGCTTGGGCCAAGGCCTGCAAGGGGCCTTGGTGCCAGGCAAGTTCTTCCCCAGCCTGAGCGGCTACGGTAGTAGCGGCATCGTTGGCGTATTGCACCTGCCCATCGGCCGAAAGCTGCACTACTGGCTGCGGGTGCTGCGCAAGCAGCCTGGAGGCCGGGTCAGCTTGAAGAAGGGAAGGGCTACTTTCGACTACTGCGCCCGACAAGCTCGCAAGCTGCGCCTGCGCAGTAGCTAGCTGTAGTTGCAGGGCGGTTATGTAGTCTTGAGCCCAAGTACGCCACGCCTGCTCGTCGGCGGGAGGGGCAACTGAAGGGTCATGAAAACCAAGCGGCACAGGAGCAGCCATCTAGTATAATTACACACGGTGATGATGCAGCAAATGTAACTAATCTGTGACGCGCTATACTATTGCCAACAGATGAATAGTTTTATAATAACTTTGATTATTTTAATATGGCCCTTTGTATTATACTTTTTATTTAAATTAAAACATCTACTATGAACTTGTTCTTATTAAAATTGTCATATTTTATGCTGTTTCAATCCGATAAATTTACTTATTATCATACGGCTGTTTAATTAGAACAAAACAGGTACTAGGCTATAAGCTAATATCACCGTAGGGAGCTATTACCAGCCTATACAATGCCCCTTCTAGCCTTACCCCCTAAGCGGTTCTGCCAGCATCAGCGGCTGAACTCAATTATAGTTATTCATGCTAGTCAACTCTCCTAACAGAGCGTCTTATGGCGGTCTTAAGTAAGCTCGAAAAAGAGTGTTACCAGCTTACTATCATGAGATAAAGGCTTGTCTAAAATAAAAATTTGGATTTTAGAAAAATGCGCTGGTACATTTGCAACATCAATTCTTTCCCCCACAAAGGATTGTTTTTATACAGAGGCGCGGAGAGACAGGCTCGATGAACCGCCGACAACCCCCGGAACATCCGGAACGGTGCCAAGTCCTGACCATATAAAAACAACAAAGCCGTGAAGCCCTTCACCAGCACCACCGTTAGTATCCGCCGCCACATCGCTTCGCAGCACGGCTGTTATGGCATGATGCGGGGCCCGTCTGTATGCGGACGGTGAGCCGGGGCTGCTAAGGTGCGAAGCGGATTCGCTCTCCTTTCTTCCCGCCTCACCAGGCATCATAGGCCCCGTTTCTAGGCCCTTCGCCAGCTTTTCAGTACCAATTCGCCCGGCCAATGGGTGAACTATGGTCAGTTGGCAGCTTAGTTTGAGCTTACTGCTACTTCTTGCCTAAGCCTTGCCTCCCATTCCCGGAGCAGGCTTGGTGGGCTCTCCGAGCACATTCTGCCCATTCCGCCGCGGTGTAATCACTCGGTGGCGCTGGCCAGTGTGCCCCGGATCTTGGTAGCAGCCAAGAACTTCTGACCTATGGCTTCCGGCTTTGCTATCTACGCGCAATTGGCCTTCCGGCTCCTGGCAGCGCATTTCTGCTATCCTCCTCTTCCCATTTTTCTGCTTATGAAATCCTCTACTCTTCTGGCGGTGCCAGTAGTGGTGGCAGGGCTGGCCCAGGCGAGTTTTGCCCAGACGGCCTCCACCGTGACCGGTTCCGTCCTGGATGCCACCGACCGAACTCCCTTGCCGGGTGTGACGGTGGTAGTTAAAGGCACTACTATTGGTGCTTCTACTGGCCCAGATGGCGGCTTCTCACTACAGCTACCGGCTGGTAGCACCACCCTTGTTTTTAGCGCCGTAGGCTACGAAAGTCAGACCGTGAATGCCAGCGGCGGCCCAGTGCGCGTAACTCTGAAGGCCGACGTTAAGCAGCTTTCGGAGGTAGTGGTAACGGGCTACAGCGAGCAAAACCGCAAGACGCTGACCAGCGCCATCAGCTCCGTGAATGGCGACGCGCTCAAGGACATCCCGGCCGCCAGCCCCGACCAATTGCTGCAAGGCAAAGCGCCCGGTGTGCAAGTATCGGCCAACTCCGGGGTGCCGGTGGGGGCATTTTCATTCGCATTCGGGGTAGCAACTCCGTGAAT